>JADGGF010000214.1 GCA_019690055.1 Micromonosporaceae bacterium | reverse complement strand
GCTGGGCGGTCGGGGTCAGCTGGACGGCGGCGGGCGGTACGGCCGGGCGGGGCGCGGCGATCCCCCCCGCGGAGCAATCGCTGGACCGCACACCCACCACGATCGCGGTGGCCGAGTCGATCAGCTCCACCTCCGCGAAACCGGCCGCCTCGCCCGCGGCCACGAGCACATCGCGACGGCGGTCGGCAGGCGGGTACCAGGCCGGCACGACCACGGTGAGCCGGTCGATGACCTCCGGATGCGGCCGACCCGGCTGACCGGTGTGCGTGAGCAGCCGGACGGCCTCGGCCCGCAGCGAGCCGAGAAACGCCGAGAGCGCGGTGACCGGGTGATGATCCGGTTCGGCGCGCGGATCGATCTCTGGGGACGGGCGTCCGTGGAGCACGGCGCCCGGATTGACCGATCCCACCAGCGGGGCGGCCGAGCCGGCGATGATCCCTGGGCCGCCGGTCATCCCGGGGCCACCGGTCATCCCGGGGCCGGCGGTCACCGCTGGATCGGTGCCGAAGGCCAGCCGCGAGGGCCACCGCGCCGAGCCGCTGTGGGGATCGCGCAGGAGCAGCGCAAGACCGGCACTGCCGACACCGTTGGCACCGCCAACACCGTTGGCACCGCCGACACCGTTGGCACTGCCAACGCCATGAGCGTTGCCGGCACCGACGACGACGGCGGCGCCGGTCGAGTACGCGCCGATGTCCACCACGAGGGTGCTGAACGGCATGCCGGCACCTCCAGCCCGTTCCTGCGGCAGCCCGTCTTGCGGCAGCCCGTATCGCGGCACCGATGCCGAGCATTAAAAAACGTGATTGTTACATCTGTGCGACATACCGGCTACCGAACGTATTCGTCCCTGCGACGTTGCGGTGGGTACGGCGGTACGGTTGGCCCGTGCGACCCTCCCCCGGTGCGAGCCTGGCGCAGGCGCTGCAGTCCGGCCCGATCGTGCTGGACGGTGGTCTCGCCACCTGGCTCGAGGCGGCCGGCCACGACCTCAGCGACGACCTGTGGTCGGCCCGGTTGCTCGCCGACGCCCCGGACGCCATCGCCACAGCCCACAGTGACTTCATCGACAACGGCGCCCGGGTGGTTACGACCGCCAGCTATCAGGCGACCGTCGACGGCTTCGTCCGGCGGGGACACGACCCGGAGCACGCGGCCGAGTTGATCAGGTCGAGTGTGGGCATCGCCCGCGCGGCGGCGGACGCGGCCCCCGTCGGGCCGGTCTGGGTGGCCGCCTCGGTCGGCCCGTACGGCGCCGTCCTCGCCGACGGCTCGGAGTACCGCGGCAACTACGGCCTGTCCGCCGCCGACCTGGTGCGCTTCCACCGGCCGCGACTGGCGCTGCTGGCCGAGGCGGGGCCGGACGTCCTGGCGCTGGAGACCGTGCCCGACGTCCGGGAGGCCGAGGCGCTGCTCACCGCGCTCGACGGCCTGGGCGTGCCCGCCTGGCTGTCGTACACGATCGCCGGCGACCGGACCCGAGCCGGCCAGCCGCTGACCGAGGCGTTCGCCCTCGCCGCCGGCCACCCGGACATCATCGCCGTGGGGGTGAACTGCTCGTCACCGGCCGACGCCACCGCCGCCGTGCCGGTCGCGGCCGCCGCGATCGGCAAACCGGTCGTGGTCTACCCCAACAGCGGCGAGCGCTGGGACGCCGTGCACCGCCGATGGTCCGGCCCCGCCAGCGACCTGGACCGCCTGGCCCCGCTCTGGGTACGCGACGGGGCCCGGCTCATCGGCGGCTGCTGCCGAGTGCCGCCCGTGACCATCCGCCGGCTCGCGAGTATCGTTGGTTCACCTGAACAGCCGAGCGACTGATCGACCTAACGACGGAATCACACACACCCCCAACCCTGTACCGGCGCCGACGACCGGCCTAGGATTCGCCGGATGCAGATCGCCATTAGCCATCGGCACACGCGCGGTTGTCCCATGGCAACCAAGGGTGTCCGAGCGGCGCGGCTGGATCGACGGCAACGAGGGAGACGGTTCGCATGCCCGATGGTCAGGGCGTCGCGACAACCCGGCGACGACTGAGGACAGAACTACGCCGGCTGCGCGAGGCGGCCGGTCTCCACCAGACCGAGGTTGTTAAGCAGCTCGACTGGTCCATATCTAAGCTCATCAGAATTGAGAACGGCTCGGTCGGCATCTCGGTGACCGACGTACGGGCGCTGGCCGCCCTGTACCACGCCGAGCCGGAGCTCGTCGAGGAACTCGTCCGCCTCGCCCGGATCACCCGGGAGCGACAGTGGTGGAGCTCCTACCGCCATGTCCTCGCCCCGAGCTACCGGGAGTACATCGCCTACGAGGCCGACGCCTCCGAGATCTACGTCGCGCATCCGACCCTGGTTCCCGGGCTGTTGCAGACCGAGGAGTACATCCGCGCGGTCCTCACGTCGACACGACTGGAGCCGGCGACGCCCGAGCGTCTCGAGGCCGAGTTCACCGTCCGGCGGCGCCGGCAACGGGAGATTCTGTACTCCGGCCACCCGCCGCGGTACCACGTGATCCTCGACGAGTCGGCGCTGCGGCGCCACATCGGCGGTGCGAAGGTGATGCAGGCCCAGATCGAGCATCTGCTCTCGCTCGCGGAGGATCTCGTGACCATCGCGGTGTGGCCGATGAGCGCGGGCGGGCACGTCGCGATGCAGGGCGCGTTCACGATCATGGAGTTCGCCAACGAGGACGAGCCGGGGGTCCTGTTCCTCGAGTCGGCCCTCGGCAACCCGATCGAGCGGGATCAGGACCAGGTCGACAAGTATCGCAAGGCCTTCGAGATGATGCTCCAACAGTGCCTGGTCGACGCCGAGGCCCGCTCGCTCATGTCCCGAATCGCCGACGAACTGAGCCGATAGCTCCGGTACTCGCCCTGTCTGATTGCCCTCGCTGCGCTCGCGCGAGCCCGGCTCCTTCTGAGGCTTGCTCTGCTCGCACAGGCCTCAGTGAAGGACCTTGCAGCCCGAGGCGAAAACTCTGGTGCTCGCCTTTGCTCGCACGGGCCTCGGGCCCCTGAGTGCGTGGCCTTCCCTCCTCGCTCAGTCGCTGACGCTCCCTCGCTCCTCGGTCCAGGACCACCCGGCCCGAGGCCGGCAATCCTGGTGCTCGCCTTCGCTCGCACAGGCCTCGGGCCCCTGAGTGCGTGGCCTTCCCTCCTCGCTCAGTCGCTGACGCTCCCTCGCTCCTCGGTCCAGGACCACGCGGCCCGAGGCCGTCGTTTGTGGGTCGGGGCCGCCCCCACCGTCACGGCCCCGACCGGCTCGCGGCGTTACTTGAGCATTCGGCGGGCGAGCATCGCTCGCTCGACCGCCCGCCGGACCTTGCCGAACTCGTAGCGATCGGCGTCCCGGTGGAGCATGGTCGGTTCTCCGCGGTACAGCGCCCACAGCTCTAACGGAGTGGGCCAGCGCACCAGGGCCACCCCGACCAGCGCCGTCGTGACCAGGGCTTGCGCCGCCGCCACCGCCAGCAACGTCAGGCTCCACCCGTTCAGATGAACCAGGCCGCCGACGGCGACCGTGACCACCAGGCCCTGGGCGGCGGCCACGCCGAGCACGACCCGGCGCATCGGCTGCCAGCGACCCCGTCGTTCCCGCAGCCGACGCAGGTCGCTGATCTGGTAGGTCCGA
Organism: Micromonosporaceae bacterium; assembly: GCA_019690055.1. Lineage (GTDB taxonomy): Bacteria > Actinomycetota > Actinomycetes > Mycobacteriales > Micromonosporaceae > DATBGZ01. Next base: position 3,729 of record JADGGF010000214.1, on the reverse strand, counting down.
TCGCCCATGCGCAACGTCGTCTCGGTGACCCGCACCCCCCGCCACAGTGCGTAGTGCTCCAGCTCCCGGGGCGCTCCCCGGATCTGTGTCTGGTCCATCACTGCCTCCCGTTCGTGCGGACCGGCCCGGCGCGCCTCATCGCGTATTTCCACTATCAAATGGCGATGCCACTGGTGTCCAGTGGCAATCCGCAGTACAGCATTCTGCGGTATCGCAGATTGGCGTGGTAACACAAATGCCGTTGCCCCGATCGGTTACGCTAATCATCGGCATGCGTCGTCGCCGCCCGATGCTGCTCTGTTGAACGGAAACGCTCGCGAGAACGGAGCAACGGTGAATCGAGCTTGGCGCAAAAGCCAACACAGTCACGCAGATGCGTGTGTGGAGATCGCGTGGGACCCCGAGGGCGTCCGCGTCCGCGACTCCAAGCACCCGGGCGGACCGGTGCTGCATTTCACCTGGGTTGAGTGGAAGGCATTCGTCACGGGAGTCAAGGAGGGCGAGTTCGACGGCCCGGCCCTGATCGATCAGGCCTGACCGGACTGCCGCGGCCGGGTCAGGATCCAGCAGCAGGTTTGGTCCGAGCGGCCTGACCCGGCCCGGCCACCGTGGCCCGACAACCCGACCCCGACCACGTGGCCGGACGACACCGACTAGGTGGCCGGACGACTCATCCCCGACCCGGTGCCGGCCAAGGCGACTCCCTGTCGCGACCCGCCCAGGGCTCGGGACCGGCGCCCGGGTGCGCCCTCAGCGACCGTCCTCCGGCGACCCCACGGTCCAGTAGACGCGGTTGTACTCCACCAGCTCCAGCTCCCCCGTGGCGGACCGCTGGTAGGTGGTGACCCCGCAGTTCTTCGGGGTGTCCTCCGCAAGGAGCTGCGACACCTTGTCGTACGGCCACCGCTCCAGCAGGAAGCGCAGGCACCGGATCGTGCCCCCGTGGACGACCAGCAGCACCCGCTGGCCGTCGTGCTCTCGGGCGAGCATGGCAAGGAAGGTGTCCACTCGGGACGCCACGTCGGCGAGGCTCTCGCCGCCCGGCGGGCGGGAGAAGAACGGGCCGAAGGTTCGCCAGTACTCCTCCAGCCAAGGAAAGGCCGCCTTAGCCTCGGCCTCCGTCATGTCGTAGGCGTACCCGGGATCACGCTCACGGATGTAAAAATTTCGCTCAACCTTGATCCGGGCCTGTTCCTCGTCGGTGTAGGCCTCCAGCAGGCCCTGGGCGGTCTCCTCCGTCCGAGTGTAGCCCGACGTATAAACGTAGTCGAATACGCCGAAACGCTCCCGAATGGCCCGGCCGGTCTGGCGCGCCTGCTCGTGCCCGGCCGCCGTGAGCGCGACCTGGTGATCCGGGGTGCCCCGGACGACCCGCCGGGCCGCGTCGTCAGCGAAGTAGACGGTGTCCTTCTTGATCTGGTTACGGATCGACTCCGCATGCCGGACGACGACCAGCAGCGTCGGCCCTCGCACCCTCACCTCCCAGGTGGTGTCTCCATCAGCACCCTATCGGCGCCGCGCACCAGCCGATTCGCCAACCATCCGGTCGGCGGTGTGTCGCTGCCCGGCGCGCTGGAACGGGGTGGGTAGCGTGGCGGCGGCGAAGGGAGGCAGGCATGGAGGTCAACGACATCCTCAGCGCCATCCTGATCGGAGCGGTCATCGGCACGCTCGGTCGGCTGGCTCTACCGGGCCGGCAGAACATCGGCGTGTTCGTCACCCTGCTGGTCGGCATCGGCGCGGCCGTGCTCGGCACGTTCGTGAGCCAGCGGTTTGACCTGCCCGAGCTGCCCCAGCACCTGTGGCGTTTGAGCTGGGACTGGACCGTCCTGGGCATCCAGGTCGGGGTCGCCGCGGTCTTCACGGCGCTGGCGACGCTGATCGCCCGATCCCGCCTCAACACCGACGTGACTCCGAGAAGGAAGACCTCGACCCGCAAGGCGCGGAGCTGAGCCGATCCCGCTCGGTCCAGCCGCCCGCGTAAGAACGCCGGACCAACGGGAGACCGGCTCAAGCCGGACACCGGCTCACGCGAGACACCGGCTCACGCGAGACACAGGATGAGCGAGACGCCGGATCGAACGATTGGCCCGGTGACCGCCCTGGGGTGATGATGGCCGCACCGTCGGCCGTGATCACGCCGACGTCGTCACGAAGGGCAGCACGATGTCAGAGGAAGCCTGGATCGCGATCGGGGTGGCCATCGCCGTCGTCGCGATCATCACCTTCGTCGGCGCGGTCCACCTGCTGCTCAAGGTGTTCCGGATGCGCCGACACTTGGCGGAGCTCGGCACCGGCGGGAAGGTCGCCTTCTGGGCCGCGATGATCTACACGTTCCTGCCGCTCGACCTGCTGCCCGACCCGATCTACTTGGACGACATGGCCGTGGTCGGCGCCGCGCTGGTCTACCTGACCCGGCTGTGGCGCAAGCGCCACGGCAGCCGTCCGCTGCCCCACGGCCCTCGGCCCCCCGCCACTCGGCCCAGCATCCCGGGCCGGTAATCACCGCTCAGCCGACCAATGTCGCGTCGCGCTGCTGGGGCAGCGCCGGCTGGCGGCTCGGCCACCACAGGATGACGACCGCGGCGGCCATCAGGCCCAGCGCGATCCAGGTGGACGGCAAGAGGGTGTACAGCCGTGGCCCGGCGCCCAGCTCGACATCGACAATCGTCACGAGCGACTGCACCGCCACCAGCGCCAGCAGCAGGACCCGGCGCGGGTGCTCCCACACCGCGATGACCCCGGCGGCGACCACCACCGGGAAGGCGTACAGGGCGTAGCGGCCGTAGTCCGACCCGAACAGCCACTGGGCGAAGACCGGGACGAGCATCCACCACAGGCGCCCACCGTGCCGCCGCCCGTACAGGCCCAGCACCCACCACAGCCCGAGCGAGCCCGCGATGCCGTACGTGAGGAAGAACAGCGGTCGCGGCACGACCTCCGTGCCCACGTACTGCAGCAGCCCGTACTTCATGAGCCCCAGCGTCGAGGAGTCCTCCAGGTACGTGGTCGCCTGCCGCATCGCCCAGATCGTCACGACCGCCGGCGCCATGAACAGGATCGTGCGCCACGCCGCGGACAGGTCCACCCACGCCCACAGGCGGCGCCGCAGCGGTAACAGCGGAGCCTTCTGTCGCAGCCACATGTAGATCGGAACCACGAAGCCGATGACGGTCTCCCGGGCCACCCCGGTCAGCACGAGCAGCAACGGCAGGACCGCGTACCAGCCATTGATCAACGCCAACATCGACCAGGCGAGCAGCGCCAGGGCCGGTCCGTCCACCAGGTATGGATCGAAGAGGAAGTGGGTCCACATCGGCAGGGACATGGCCCCGGCCATGCCGACCAGTCCGGCCGGGTGCGGGCCGCCGAGCCGGCGGACGATCAGGTAGAGCGCCACTCCCGCCAACAACAGCGAACCCCACGTGAGCCACATGAAGGCCCCGACGTAGTGGTCCGGGCCGCCGAGGGCGTGGGCGAGCCACGGCTCGAGCCCTCGGTACGCCAGCGGCACCCAGTGCACGCCCTTCGGGTTGCGGGCCATCTCGAGGTAGGTCGTCGTGTCCCCGCCGGCGAAACGGTGGTCAACCAGGGGCAGGTAGAGGATCCACGCGGCCGTCACGACGAGGCCGACGCTGGCGGCCGTCGCCAACTCCCCGAGCGTGCAGTGGGCCACCGACCGCAGCGAGGTGCGCCCGGACTCGCGGCGGGCTTCTGACTCGCGGCGGG
>JADGGF010000213.1 GCA_019690055.1 Micromonosporaceae bacterium | reverse complement strand
GTCGCCAGCGTCACATGTGTAAAAGAGACAGGTGCGGAGCAGGGCCGCACTGCTGGGTGGGATGGCGCTGCTGGGTGGGGTGACGGCGGTGGCCGCGCGGCGCAGGATGCTGCGACGGCGGTGGCAGCCCAGCCACATCCGGCGCTCGGACGGGCGGTGGCACTCCGTCACCGTCAACCGCCGGCCCGAGGACGTGTCGACGGCCGTGGGCCCGGCGCCGCTGGAGGAGCTGGGCCTGGAGGTCGACATCCGGTACCGCCCGGCGCCGGGTGGCCGCGGGACCGAGGTGTCCGTCCGCGCCCCGCACGGGGGCGTGGCGCAGCAGCGGAAGATCCGCTCGGCGCTGCGGCAGGCCAAGCAACTGTGGGAGACCGGCGAGGTGCTGCAGCCCGATGAACCGGGCACCGCGCAGCGCACGCTCCTCACCCGGCCGCTGGCGTACGCGACCCGGCACGCGCGTGAGGACGGACGGCTGTGAAAGCGGTGGTGTGGGCGGGCATCAACGAACTCGCGGTGACGGATGTCCCGGAGCCGACGATCCGCAACAGTGACGACATGATCGTCCGGGTCACGCGGACCGCCACCTGCGGCTCGGACCTGCACCTCATCGGCGGGTCCATCCCGTTCCTGCGCAAGGGGGACGTGCTCGGCCACGAGTTCGTGGGCGAGGTCGTCGCGGTCGCCGACCAGGTCCGTCGCCACCGGGTCGGCGACCGGGTGGTCGTGTGCTCGTTCATCGCCTGCGGCCGGTGCTGGTACTGCCGTCAGGGGCTGTTCTCCTGCTGCGACAACAGCAACCCGAAGCCGGCCGTCACCGAGGCACTGTGGGGGTTCGCGCCGGGCGGATGCTTCGGGTACTCGCAGGCGCTGGGTGGGTTCGCGGGCAGCCACGCCGAGTACGTCCGGGTGCCGTACGCCGACATCGGCGCGTTCACCATCCCCGACGACGTGAGCGATGATCGGGCCGTCTTCGCCTCCGACGCCGCGCCGACGGGGTGGATGGGCGCGGACCTGGGCGGCGTGGGCCCCGGCGACGTCGTGGCGGTGTGGGGGGCGGGCGCGGTCGGGCAGATGGCCGCGCGGGCGGCGATGGTGCTGGGTGCCGAGCAGGTGATCCTCATCGATCGGTACGAGTCCCGGTTGGACCTGGCCCGCCGGCACCTCGGCTGCCAGACGCTGAACCTCGAGATCGTCGACGTCGGCGAGGAGCTGCTGGACCGTACCGGTGGTCGGGGCCCGGACGTCTGCATCGAGGCGGTCGGCCTGGAGGCGGGCCCCACCGGTCGGGGGCTCGGGCATGGCGTGTCGGAGATCTACGACCAGGTCAAGCAGAGGCTGCGGCTGCCGACCGAGCGGATCGACGCTCTGCGGGAGGCGATCTACCAGTGCCGTAAGGGCGGCACCGTGGTCATCCTCGGCGTGTTTGCGGCGGTGGCCGACGCGTTTCCCCTCGGTGCGGTCATGAACAAGGGGCTGACCGTCCGCGGCGCGCAGCAACATGGACAGCGTTATATACCCATGGTGCTGGATCGAATGAGCCGCGGGGAGCTGGTGACCGAGTACCTGGCGACCCACACCATGCCGCTGGAGGAGGCACCCGCGGGATACGAGATCTTCAAGGGCAAGCGCGACGACTGCCTCCGCTGCGTCTTCGTCCCCTGACGACCGAGCGTCCTCTGTGGACTGTGGTCCGAGAACAGCACGCCGCGGACGTACGTCCGTGCCTTTCCAGAGCCGCCCGGTCGTCACCCCAGCGGTGGGGTGGACGCGCCGGTGCCGGCGGCGACCGCTTGGCGCATCTGGGTCACCAGCGTCCGACCGTCGTGGTGCGGCCGCCAGCCGAGTTCGGTCCGGGCCCTGGTGCAGTCCAGCACCGGCGTGTCCAGCAGGAGGTCCGCCCAGGACGGGTCGAGCCGCTGCAGGCGCAGCCGGAAGGTCACGCCCAGCACGGCGCGCACCGCCGCGGCGGGCACCGGCACGTGCCGCCCGCCGAGCAGCCGGGCCAGCTCAGCCGGGGTGAGCACCGGATCGTCGGCCACGTTGTAGGCGCCGGCGCCCCCGTGCCGTACGGCCAGCCCCACGAGGTCGGCCACGTCGTCGGCGGCCACCACCTGAGTGATCGACCGGAACGGCAGAGGAAGGAGCGGCAGTCGGCCGCGTAGCAGCCGGGCGACCGGGGCGAACCGGCCCAGCGCCATCCCGGTCACCTCGCGGGCCGCCGAGGGCTGCAGCACCGAGGGCGGCCGCACCCGGACGATCCGCAGGTCCGGGGTCGCCGCCTCCGCCCGGTCGAGCATGTCCTCGACGACCACCTTGTCGGCGCTGTAGGACGATCCGGGGATGCCGCGCCGGGGCCAGGTCTCCGACACCGGCACACCGGTCGGCCCGGGTGAGTACACCGCGGCCGACGACAGGTACACCAGTTGCCGCACCTGGGCCTGCCGCATGGCGCGCACGACGGCGGCCGTGCCCTCGCGGTTCGTGCGGGCCTGGGCGGCGCGGTCGTGGTCGGCCAGGATGCGCCAGGCGAGGTGCACCACCGCGTCGGCGCCGCGGATGATCGTGGCCAGGCGGTCGGCCGCGTCCGGGTCGGCGAGGTCGAGGCCGTGCCAGTCGGCCCGGTCGTACGCCGGGTCGGCGCCCCGCCGCGGGATCCGCCGTGCGATACCCACCACCGAGTCGACGTCGGGGGCATCGGCCAGCCACCGCAGCAGGGCCGTGCCGACATTGCCGGTCGCCCCCGTCACGACCACCCGCATGGGCCCAGCATGCCTCAGCCCACGCGCGCAGCGCAGCCAAACCCCGACCCTGGGTCTGTCCGCGCTCGATCGCTCGACGGAGGGTCCTCGTTCACCCGGGCACCCGGCCCGCCACCCGGCACGCCGGTCTCGTTCATGCCGACGTTGAGCTGGTCAGCCACCGGACCGGCCGGGTGAGCCGGGCGGCGTGGACTGGATTTCGCCGGCGCACCATCGTCCGTGCGGACGATATCCACGATCGTGATCGAAAAATGACAATAGCGCCATGCGTATCCGGCGCCCATCGTCCCTGCTGCTCGCCGTCGTCGCGAGCCTCGCGATCACCCTGGTGGCCGCCAACCCAGCGGCCGCGGTCACCCTCCAGCAGAAGCTCTCCGTGCTGTACGACTGGACCCAGCCGAACGCCACCAGCTACAACGGCTGGAACAGCGCCCGCCAGAACCAGGGCGCGTGGGCGGAGTACGCCTTCGACTGGTCGACCGACTACTGCTCGTCGAGCCCGGACCAGCCGCTCGGCTTCGACTTCCGGCTCTCCTGCTACCGGCACGACTTCGGCTACCGCAACTACAAGGCGGTGGGCCAGTTCCCGGCCAACAAGGACCGCATCGACGACGCCTTCTACTACGACATGCGCACCAAGTGCCAGAGCTACAACAGCTTCGTGCGCCCGGCCTGCCTGAGCCTGGCCTGGACGTACTACCAGGCGGTGCGGGCGTTCGGCACCGTCGTGGTGAGCCAGGCCGAGTTGGACCGCGCCGCGCAGCTCAAGGCGGAAGGCCTGCGTCTGCAACAACAACAAGCCGCGGCGTCCTGACCCTCGCCGCGCTCCTGAGGCCGGCCGGTCGCCGACCCCCATGTCGCCGCCCGGCCGGTCGCCGACACGCAGCTGACGCGACCTTGGCCAAGGTTTGCATGAGTTGATCTCGCGACGTTGGCCAGGGTCGCGCGTATGCTGCGGACATGACCAGCGAGCAGCTTGGCGACGCCGAGGCACGACCGGCCCGCCGCCGCGTGACGCTGACGGGGATCTCGTCGCGAGCCTGGGAGCACCCGGCGGACCGGGGCGCGCTCACCGCGCTCCGGGAACTGCGCGGGTTCGACGACGTGGTGAAGGCCCTCAATGCCGTCTGGAACGAACGCGCGTACCGGCTGCTGTTCCTCGGCGGGGCGATCCGGGTCGACCACCGTCAGTACCCGCGGGTGCACCGGCTGCACGCCGAGGCGGCGGCAGCGCTGGACGTGCCCGAGCTGCCCGAGCTCTACGTGCGGTACGACCGCGCCCTGGGCGGCATGTGCATCGGGATGGCGAAGCCGTTCATCGTGGTCAACAGCGGGACCCTGGAGCTGCTCGATGACGAGGAGCTGCGCCACCTGATCGGCCACGAGCTGGGCCATCTCCTCTCGGGTCACGCGGTCTACCGCACGATGCTCATCATCCTGACCGAGTGGGCGGCCTCGATGGCCTGGCTGCCGCTCGGGGCGCTGGCCATCCGGGCGATCGCCCTGGCCCTACGGGAGTGGTGGCGAAAGGCTGAGCTGTCGGCCGACCGGGCCGGGCTGCTGGCCGGGCAGGACCCGGCGGCCGCGCTGCGCCTGTTGATGAAGTTGGCCGGCGGTGGCGATCTGTCCGAAGTAGACACTGCCGCCTTCCTCGAGCAGGCAGCCGAGTACGAACGCACCGGCGACCTGCGCGACAGCGTCATCAAGCTGCGCCAGGTGATCGGCCGTACTCATCCGCTGCCGGTCGCCCGGGCGGCCGCCCTGCGTCAGTGGATCGACAGCGGCGCCTACACCCGGATCCTCGCCGGCGAGTACCCACGCCGCGACGACGACCGCACCGCATCGCCATCGGCTGACGCCAAGGAGGCGGCCGAGTTCTACCGGCGGGCCTTCGCCGAGTCCCAGGATCCGCTGACATCGCTGCTGCGGCGTCTCGCGGGCGGTGCTTCGGCGGTCGGCGAATGGCTCGGTGAGGGCGTGAACCGGGTACGCGGCCGGCCCCGCCCCACCTCATCGGAGGGTGACCCGCCGGAGGCCGGGTAGCGCCGGCCCGGTCGCGGATAGTCTCACCGCATGCTGCGCCGCGCCTACGGCATCGCCCGGTCCCTCGTCATGTACTACCCGCCGGGCAAGTACGGCCGCATGCGACGCCTCTACGGGGCGTTCCTCCGGCCGGGTGACCTCGCGTTCGACATCGGCGCGCACGTCGGCAACCGCGTGCGGGCCTGGCGCAGCCTGGGTGCGCGGATCGTCGCGGTGGAGCCGCAGCCGGACTGCCTGCGCGTCCTGCGGCTCTTCTTCGGCCGCGACCCGGGGGTGACCATCGTGCCGGCTGCGGTCGGCGCCGAACCCGGGCACGCCCGGCTGGCCGTCTCGTCGTCGACGCCCACGGTCTCGTCGATGTCGGCCGAGTGGCGGCGAACCGTGGTCGCCGACGAACGGTTCGCCCGCATTCGGTGGGACCGGTCGCTCGAGGTGGCAGTGACAACGCTCGATGAACTGATCGCCGTGCACGGCGAGCCGGCGTTCTGCAAGATCGATGTCGAGGGGTTCGAGGTCGAGGTGTTGCGGGGGTTGTCCCGACCGCTGCGGGCGCTGTCGTACGAGTACCTCCCTCCGGCGCACGAGGCGGCGCTGGCGGCGCTGGAGCTGGTGGAGCGGCTGGGTGCCGCCGCGGGCGGCTACGTCTACAACTACTCACCGATCGAAACCATGCGGTACGCGAGCGACCGTTGGCTGTCGGCCGAGGAGTTGGTCCGCGTCCTGGAGCGGTTCCGCCCCCTGGGTCGGTCGGGCGACGTCTACGCCCGCCTGGCGGTCGGCCCCGCCCGCGCCTGACACGCCCGGGCTCGGCCCGACCCAGCTGAGCGGCACACGCGGCCCACCGGCTGGCACAGTGCGGCACACCCCGCCCACCCGACTGACACAGCTTTCAATCCATTGAAGTAACGTAGTGTTACCGATCGTCGCCAGACGCGATCCCACATACGACATGCTTTGCTCTGCTGCGTCAGACGCATCGGGCCGGCATCAGGCAAGATGTATAACAACAAGATCATGCGAGCCTGGCGCGCCATCGCGGACGGTAACCAACTCGCTGGCGGCGTACTGCCGATCCACATTGGTACGCTCCCCGCCACTCTACGCACCGAAGAAGTGCCTGACACCGCCACCGGTGGCCCATTGGCACCCATTGCCAGGACCGCCGACGCGGCACAACGGGGCATCAACCACTTTCTGGCCTCGCCGCCCTCGCTGCCCGCAACGGCGGGACGCCCACGACTCGGTCCCTCACTGCATCACCACGGGGATGTCGCCCGCTCGACGCTCACTCTCCGTAACGACCTTCAAACCATCGCTGATCTTTTATTGGAGAGCAAATCCTGGTCAACAGGGTGTTGCGTATAAGGCAGCAGAGCAAAGCACCGCGAACGAGGCGGACGGTGGTTGCGACAGGGCGTCACTGTCCGTGACCGCGGACCGGGCACCACGACAGAGCACAGCTGAGCCGGTCGATCCCCAGCGACGCCGGTCGTTCACGACGCGATGCGAGGCGGGCCCGCGGCGCTGGTCGAGCGCGCGCCGGGCATCGACCGCCGACGTCCTCTCCACCGCGGGGTCGGCAGCTCAGGGCTATACAACCATTCACAGATATTGCTACCCGGGGCCGCGCTGGTACGCTCGCCGGGTGACCTCGGCCTCGGCCCACCGCACCGACGCGGAGCATGTGACCCGCGTGGCCCACTACTACGATGCCAACACCCAACGCTTCCTGCGCTTCGGTGAGGGCACAAGCGGCGGGGCCATCCATCGGTGTGTGTGGACGCCGGACGCCGCCAGCCCGGTCGAGGCGGCCGACACGGTCAACCGCCTGGTGCTGCAGCGCCTCAGCGGCCATGTCCCAGCGAGCGAGGGGCGGGTACTTGACCTCGGCTGCGGCGTCGGCGCGACCATGATCCGCCTTGCCCACAGCATGGACGTCCGCGTGACGGGGGTGACGATCAGCCGTGAGCAGGCCGAGATCGGCGCCACGCGGTTGGCAGCCGCGGGGGTGGCCGACCGCTGCGACATCGTCTGCGCCGACTTTGCGGAGCTGCCAGCCGAGCCGCGTTACCACGCCATCGTCGCCATCGAATCCGTGCTGCACTCACCGTCGCTCGCGGACCTGATCCCCTACCTGGCGTCGCGCCTGCACCCGGGCGGTCGCCTGACTCTGTGCGACGACTGGCTGACCGACAAGGACCGCGGACTTCCCGCCCGCGAGCGGTGCCTGGCGCAGTTCCGGGCCGGCTGGCGCGTCGGCAGCCTGCACACCGTGGCCGAGCTCGCCGCCCTGGCCGAGCGGGCGGGCCTCCGGCTGCTCGAGGACCTGGACCTCACCTCGTACCTGCGTCTGGGCCGGCCGCGCGACCGCCTGATCAACCTGATCATGGGGGTCACGCGCGCCGTGCCAGGACTGCACGACCGCATGGTCGACGAGCCGTTTTGGGCCAACATGATCGGCGGCTCGGCGCTGCAGACCGGGCTGATGCGGGGCTGGCTGGAGTACCACCTGCTGGTGCTCCAGCGGGAATAGTCACGGCCGGGCGCCCGGCACCGGCGTCCGGTCACCTGGGCGTCCGGTAACACCGGGCGTCC
>JADGGF010000005.1 GCA_019690055.1 Micromonosporaceae bacterium | reverse complement strand
CTAATTCTTCGACTGCATGAGCTCCCGTATTCCGCTGATGACCAACAACACCGTCAGGATCCAGCCGGGCCACCAGGTGACCTTCATCAGAATGTCCAATAAGGCGTTCTCCGGACGGACGTAGGTCAGCGTGAACATGTGGGAACCGCCGGCAGCCTGGATGATGCTGCAAAGGACGAATACGCCAATACCGGCGAGGATCAGCCAGACCCCGCCAATCTTGCTGGACTTACTGGCGGGAGGTGTTTCTGGGGTGGGCATCGTTGCTCCTCGTCTGGGTTCATCCATCGGACGGATGGGTCAGGTGACGTACGCCGCTCGAAGTCTTGCGCTGGGGCCAATCGCTTCGTGCGCGAAAATTACCAGTCATGGTGATCGTCGTCTGCTAGCGGAGAAAATCCTCCGAACGGTCAGTGGCGATCGCGAAAACAGCCGAGATTTGCCGCTCCGTGCAATTCCTCCAGGGCGATTTTCAAGCCGGTGGCGCACAGAGATCGAATTATTGCCAACCTCCGGCGCCCGCTCCACCCGGCGTAATCGGTCGGGCGCACGAGCCGCGCCCGTCAGTCGCCATGACGCTCGAGGACCTCGGTCCGACCAGCCGCCCTAGGCCGGCTCGCCGAGCCCGGGAAGCACCAGCATGAGGTAGGTGTCGGCGATTCGTCGCGGCTGGCCGAACTGCTCGCAGATTCCGCTCCGGCACGCTGCGCGGAACTGGGCCTCCACATCGCGGTACCAGTCGAGCCGTAGCCGGGACGATACGCCGCACAGCACCGCCAACGGCGCCAGGAGCAGGTGCCACAGCACGAACCGCGCGACCCGCAGTGCGGGCACGCCCGCACGTCGCTGGGCGGCGGCGACGTTGAGCAGGCCGGCCGTGGGGTCGGGCGTCACCACGACGACGAGCCGGTCCGGCCCGCTCAGTTCGCGCAGGCGGCGCAGTCCGTCGATGGGATCGTCCAGCAGGTGCAGCACGTTCACCGCGACCACATGCGAGCCCGGCACTGCATGCGAGCCCGGCGCTGCGGGGAGTTCGGCCAGTGTCGTCCTGAGCAGCGGCACGTCGAGCTGGCGCCGGGCGAATCGGTCCGCCATCGCCGGATCGGGTTCGCAGGCGACGACGGCGCGGCCGGACCGCACGAGGCGCGACGTCACGATGCCGGTGCCAGCCCCGACGTCCAGCACCGGCGCCCTAGGCGGCAGTGCGGAATCGACGTGGTCGCACACGACGCCGAGGTGCGGCGTGTCCCACAGCTGGTCGTAGATTCTGGCATATATTGACCAAAATAATCGGTGCCGCGAGAAATGCGTCACCGTAGGCCTCTCAATAGATCAGCCACCGGCCGCGGAAGAACCACAGGTAGACAAGGTACAGAATGCCCAGCACGCCGATGACCCAGACTCCGGACGCGAATCCGACGATGGTGATGCCGATCCACAGCAGTGACACCAGAATGCGGGCCACGAGGCGGAATCCCGTGTCCACGGCGTCGAGGACCTTCTCGGCCTTCTGCCACCCGGTCTGCGCGGGCGCAGCCGACAGTGGCGTGCCGGAGCGCGTCCCGATCGGTGTCGTCGCCGACAACGCTGAGTCCGTTTCCGTCGTCGCCGCCGTCCCCGGGCCAGCAGACGCGGGCATCGCGGACGAAACAGTGGCCGCCGGTGTCTGCGCCGTCGCCGGCGATGCCGTGCCGACCGGATGCCCGCACGTGGCGCACGCCGTCATGCCATCGCTCAGCGGAGCGCCGCATCTCGTGCAATTTTGCATGATTCCCCCCATTGCCGTGGTGGGCCAAATGAGCGTGGCGGCGATTCGCTCGATGGATGAACCTATTGGGACACCGTACGACCCTTGCTGCACGAAATCATCAGCCGAATGGCCACGTGCGCGGGGACGGAATGGGCGCTCGTGACGGAATGACCGCTTATTGCGACAACAGCAACGGTCGCGACACCAGCAACGGTCAGGAGAGGGCGGCCAGGGCGGCGATGGCGGAGCCGCGGGCGCCGGCCATGTCGAGGTCGGGGACCACCGCGAAGACGGCCGCCGCACGCTGCTCGTCGCGCAGGGTGGTGGAGTCGGCCACCTGCTTGAGGTACCAGTCCCGGAAGGACGGGGCCGCCTCCACGACCCCGCCGCCCACGAAGTACGCGTCGGGATCGGTGAAGTTCGACGCGATGGTGAACAGCCGCCCCAACGCCCGGGCCTGCTGTTCGAATATCTTCAACGCCATCTCGTCGCCCCGCTCGCCCAGGCCGCGCACCGCCCGGGCCGCCTGGTGCGGGTCGACGCCGTGCAGGTCGTGACGGGGGTAGCGGGTCAGCCAGTAGGGCAGCAGGTTGTTGCGGATGCCCGTGAGCGAGGCATAGCTCTCCACGTCGCCGTACTGGCCGCAGTTGCACCGCGGCACGGGCTGGCCCGGCTCGAGCAGCCCTTCGGTGGGCAGCAGCACGTGGCCGAGCTCGCCCGCCATCCCGGTCGCGCCGGTCACGAGCTGTCCCTTGTGGACCACGCCGCCGCCAAGCCCGGTACCGACGATCGCGGCGACCGACGAGCGCAGGTCGGCGGCGACCCCGAAGTACCGCACGTGGGCGTAGAGACTCGCCGCATTCGCGTCGTTGTTGTAGACCACGGGCACGCCCAGCCGCTCCTCGAGCGCGGACCGGACGTCGAACCCGCGCCAGCCGGGGTGCAGAAAGTTCGTCGACCCGCGCGACGAGATGACGCCGAGGGCGCTGGCCGGGCCCGGCGTGTCCAGGCCAACCGCCCGCACCGCCGACCGGTCGACCGACGCGACCGCGAGCACCGTGTCGAGCGCCTCCTCCAGCGCGTCGATGGCGGCCGCTGGCCCCTCGGTGACGCGGCTGGGCACCTCGACGAGGCGATCAACCAGGAACCGCCCGTCCGGCGTCATCACGGTGGCGTTGTTGACCGTGCCACCGTTGTCGAGACCGACCACCACGCCCTGCTGGAGTACCACGAACGGCAGCCTACCGGCCGCTGGTCCCGCTCAAGGTGGACCCGCGCGTCCGGCACGCGGCAGGTGGCGCCGGAGCCACTACACCCGGCCCCGACCGTACGGTCGGCGCCCGGCCTACCAGTTGACGGCGATGTACTTGGACTCGGTGAACTCCAGCAGGCCCTCGTGGCCGCCCTCGCGGCCGATGCCGCTCTGCTTCATGCCGCCGAACGGCGCGGCCGGGTCGGAGACGAGACCGCGGTTGATGCCCACCATGCCCGACTCGATCGCCTCGGCCACCCGCAGCGCCCGGGCGAGGTCCTTCGTGTACACGTAGGACACCAGGCCGTACTCGGTCTGGTTCGCCAGGCGGATCGCCTCCTCCTCGGTGTCGAACGGGACCACCGGGGCCACCGGGCCGAAGATCTCCTCGTGCAGGCACGGGGCATCGTGGGGGACGCCCGCGAGCACGGTGGGCGGGTAGAAGTACCCGGGCCCGGGGTTGGGCTCGCCGCCGGTGAGCACCCGCGCGCCGGCGGCCACGGTGGCGCGCACCAGCGAGTCCACCTTGTCCCGGGTGGCCGCGTTCACCAGGGGGCCGACCTGGACACCCTCCTCCAGGCCCGGCCCCATGCGCAGCGCGCCCATGGCGTCGGCCAGCCGCCGGGCGAATTCGTCGGCCACCGGCGCCTCGACGTAGAACCGGTTCGCGGCGGTGCACGCCTCGCCGGCGTTGCGCATCTTGGCGAGCATCGCACCGGCGATCGCCGCGTCGAGGTCGGCGTCGGCGAAGACCACGAACGGGGCGTTGCCGCCCAGCTCCATCGAGCAGTTGACAATCGTGTCTGCCGCCTGGGCGAGCAGGATCCGCCCGACCTCGGTGGAGCCGGTGAAGGAGAGCTTGCGCACCCGCGGGTCATGGATCATCGCGTTGACGACCGCGCCGGAGCGGGTCGACGGCACCACGTTGACCACGCCGTCGGGCACACCCGCCTCGGCGAGCAGCTTGGCCAGGTACAGCGCGGTGAGCGGCGTCTCGCTGGCCGGCTTGAGGATCACGGTGCAGCCGGCTGCCAGGGCTGGGCCGATCTTGCGAGTCGCCATCGCGGCCGGGAAGTTCCACGGCGTGACCAGCACGCTCACCCCGACCGGCTGATGGATCACCAGGATGCGGTTCGCCCCCGACGGCGCGGTGGAGATGGAGCCGTTGAGGCGCACCGCCTCCTCACTGAACCACCGGAAGAACTCGGCCGCGTACGTCACCTCGCCGCGGGCGTCGGGCAGCGCCTTGCCGTTCTCCGCCACCATGAGCCGCGCGATCTCCTCCGACCGCTCGGTCATGAGCTCGAAGGCCTTGCGGAGGATCTCCCCCCGTTGGCGGGGCGGAGTGGCGGCCCAGGCCGGGGCGGCCTCGTGCGCCGCGGCGACCGCCGCGATGCCGTCGGCGACGGTGCCGTTGGCCACGCTCGTCAGCACCGCGCCCGTGGCCGGGTCGGTGACGTCGAACCGGGAACCGTCCTCGCTGCCCCGCCACGTACCGCCGATGTACAGGTCGGTTGGCACACCCTCAAGATTCATGGCACCCATGCTCCCCCTACATGCCCAGCACTCGCTGGCGGACTTCGTCTGTCGAGCGCAGCGCCTCGGTGGTTCCGGCCGTCACGATTCGTCCCTCGATGAGTAGGTACCCGCGGCCGCACGCCTCCAACGCCCGCTGCACGTCCTGCTCGACCACCAGCACGCCCATCCCGGTCCTGGTGACCGCAGCCAGCGCGTCGAACACCTCGTCGACGATCACCGGGGCCAGGCCGAGCGACGGCTCGTCGAGCAGCAGCAGGCGGGGCCGGGCCATGAGGGCCCGGCCGATCGCGAGCATCTGCTGTTCCCCACCCGAGAGGCTGCCGGCGAGCTGCCCCTGCCGCTCGCGCAGCCGGGGAAACAGCCGGTACACCTCCTCCTCGGTCTCGCGGTACACCCGCCGGGCGGCGCGCCGGTACGCACCCAGCAGCAGGTTGTCCCGCACGGTCATGTGGCCGAAGACGCGACGCCCCTCGGGCACGGTCGCCACCCCGTAGTCGCAGACCTTGTGCCCCGGGACCGCGGTCAGCTCCACACCATCCATGCGCACGCTGCCGGCCGCGGCCGCGTGCAGGCCGGCAATGGTCTTGACCAGCGTGGTCTTGCCCGCGCCGTTGGGGCCGACGATGCAGACCATCTCGCCGGCCGCCACGTCCAGGTCGACCCCCCACAGCGCCTGCGCGTCGCCGTAGCGGGCCTGGACCCCGCGTACCTCAAGCACGTTGCCTCCCCAGGTAGGCCTGGACGACCACCGCGTCGTTGAGCACTGTGGACGGTGCGCCGTCGGCGATGAGCGTGCCGCGGTTGAGCACCACGATCCGGGTCGCGAGCTGCTGCAGCACGCGCAGCCGGTGCTCGACGATGATGATGGAGACGCCCGAGGCGTGGATGCGCCGGATCACCGCGACCGCGTCGTCGATCTCGGCCGGGTTGAGCCCGGCGAACGCCTCGTCGAGGATCAGCACCGCGGGCTCGGCCGCGATTGCCCGCGCCATCTCCAGCAGTTGCCGCTGGTGCAGGTTGAGCGACTCCGGCAGCGCGTCGGCCAGGTGTTGCATGTGGACGGTCGCCAGGCACTGCTCGGCCCGCTGCCGGGCCTCGGCGTAGGAGGCGCCGGTCCGGCCGAACATGACGGCCATCGCCACGTTGTCCCGCACGGTCATCGAGGTGAACGGCTTGGGGATCTGGTAGGTGCGGGCCACTCCGGCGTGCGCCACCCGGTGCGGGGCGAGCCCCTTGATCGCGCGGCCGTCGATGGTGATCGCGCCCGCGGTGGGCTGCATGGCTCCGCAGAGCAGGTTCACCATCGTGGTCTTGCCCGAGCCGTTGGGGCCCACCAGGCCCACGATCTCGCCCTCGGTGACGTCGAAGGAGACGTTGTCCAGAGCCCGTACGCCGCCGAAGTCCTTGGTCACGCCCTCGACCGAGACCAGTACCCGTCCGCCGGGTGGTGGTGGCGGTGGCGCGGCGAAGCCGGTGCTCGACCGGGTCGCCGAGCCCGCGCCGGTGCCGGGCCCCGGGGCAGCCGCCGGCGCGGCCGGACTGTCCGATGTGGCCTGTCGCCGCCACAACCGCTCGACCCGGGGCAGCCCGGCCAGCGTCGTGACGACCACGCTGGCCGCCATGCCGTACAGCAGCGCGTCCAGCTCGGCGTAGTAGCCGGAGGCCAGCAGGCCGCCGGCGACCACCAGGAAGGTGACCAGCGCGATCCAGGGGTGCCTGCGCAGCCGGCCGAACATCCCGTCCGGCGCGATCACGACGATTCCGACGAGCAACAGGCCCAGCACGATGTCCCGGTACTGGTCGAGCTTGGCGACCTTGAACCACTCGGTCAGCACCACGAGCAGGGCGGCGCCGATGAGCGGTCCGGCCCAGTGCCGCCGGCCGCCGGCCACGCAGATCAGGATGATGAACAGCGGGATGTAGAGGACGAAGACGACCGGAACCTCGACGTACCCCAGCATCATCGCGAAGATGGCGCCGCTCATCCCGCCCAGCACGCCGCCGAGCACGATCGCCGTCATCTTGTAGCGGAACGTCGGTACCCCGACGACCTCGGCCGCGTCCTCGGCGTCGTGCACGGCCGCCAGGCCGCGGCCCAGCCGTGAGTGGTACACGGCCAGGGCGACGGCGACCGCGATGGTGGCGGCGCCCAGGTTCAGCAGGACCATCAGGTGCTGGAAGCTGGGCACCCAGTCCGGCCGGTCCGGGGTGGGGATCGTGGTACCCAGGCCGCCGTCGATGGATCGCGTGTTCAGCGCGATCGAGCCCAGGATGAACGGCACGGCCAGGGTGAGGAGGGCAAATATTTCTCCTCGGAGTGACCGGAGGCGGAAGGCGACCGCCCCGATCACGAACGCCAGCACCCCGGCGAGCAGGCCGCCCACGGGAATCGCGAGCAGGTAGTTCACGTCGTTGCGCCCGGCCATCACGGCCATCGTGAACACGCCCACGCCGAGGAAGGCCCCTTGGCCGAAGCTGAAGTAGCCGGCGAAGCCGGAGAGCAGGTTCCAGCTCGTGGCCTGGGTCGCCCAGAACAGCACGGTGGAGATCAGCACCAGGTGGTACGAGGCCAGGCCCAGGTCGCTACTGAACGTGGCCACCACAGCGACCAGGGCGCTGACCCCGATCAGGACCAGCAGGCCGCGCGGGATCGTCCCGACGGTCTTCGGCGCCCCGGTGCCCGCCGTCGCGCTACCCGCCGTCGTGGTGCCCGCCGTCGCGGTCATACCGCCCTCCTCCGTACGAACACGCCCTGCGGCCGCAGCACGAGGGCGACGATGATCGCCGCGAACACCGCGATGGGCACGTAGGCGTGCGACCAGAGCACCCCCACCAGACCCGACAGCGCTCCGACGCTGATGCCGGCGAAGAGCGTGCCGAGCAGATTGCCCAGGCCGCCGAGGATGACCACGGCGAAGACGATGCCGAACCACTCGTAGGCGTGACTGGGTTGAATGAGGTTGCCCAGCATGAATGCCATCCCGGCGATTCCGGCGCTCGCCCCGGCCGCTCCGCCCAGCAGCACCG
Source organism: Micromonosporaceae bacterium (assembly GCA_019690055.1). Taxonomy (GTDB): domain Bacteria; phylum Actinomycetota; class Actinomycetes; order Mycobacteriales; family Micromonosporaceae; genus DATBGZ01. Next base: position 22,700 of record JADGGF010000005.1, on the reverse strand, counting down.
ACAGGCGGCGGTGGTCGATGCCGAAGGAGGCGGCGACCGTGCGGTCCTCGGCGAAGGCCCGCATGCCGCGACCGACGAACGTGCGCTGCAGGGCCAGGTGCCCGCCGCCGAGCAGGAGCACCGCGAGCCCGAGGCAGACGAGGCGGTCGTACGGCAGCACGATCGGGCCGAGGGACAGGGAGCCGGTGTCGAACGGGTTGATGTCCCGCGGCAGCTCCCGGTGGTCGGCGGTCCAGATGTTCTGGGCCACCTGGATCATCACGATGAGCAGGCCGAAGCTGACCAGCAGCGAGTTGAACTCCACGATGTTCAGCCGGTCATACGCCCACTGCAGCAGGGCGCCGAGCACGAACAGGGCCGGCACGGTGACCACGAGCGTCACGAGGGGGTTGACCCGCCAGATGGTCACCAGCTGGTAGGTGAGGTAGGCGCCGAGCAGGATCAGGCCGAAGTGGGCCAGGTTGATCACCCGCAGCACGCCCCAGGTGACGGAGACGCCAGCGGCCATCAGGGCGTACAGGCCGCCGAGCATCGCGCCGCTGAGCACCACCTGGACGGTGTTCATGGGCTTCCCTTCAAGACAGAAATGTGCACGTTCACCGATCCATACGGGCAACGCCGGGTTTCGGAGATCAGTTGGGCGTCAGGTCCTGGGGTCCCGCACCTCGGCGCTGGCCTGGTCGCGCGGCCACACCATGACCCAATCGCCGTCCTGGACCTGCTTGATGCCGACCTTGGTCTCCCAGAAGTTGTTCTGGGCCGGGTCGAAGGTGAGGTGGCCGGCGAACGTGGTGTCGGCCCCCTTCTCGTGCAGGGCGTCGCAGATCGCCTTGTCGTCGAGCGAGTTGGCGGCCTTCACGCCGTCGATGAGGATCTCCCAGGCGGTCCAGCTCGCCGCGGCCTGCGTCTCGAACGCCGTGTAGGAGACGTTCTGGGCCTCGGCCCGGGACACGAAGTCGGCCACGATCGCCTTGGCCTCGTCGCCGAGACGGTCGAGCGCCGGCTGATTCGCCTCGAACATCGACCACGCGAACACACCCTCGGCGAGGTCACTCAGCCCCAGCACCGGGCCGGGAGCCGGGAACAGCGCGAAGGTCAGCGGTGGGTGGTAGCCGAGCTGGGCCATCGCGTTGAGCTGGTTCACGACGTCCGCCCCGAGGCTGTTGCTGATGAACAGGTCGGGCTGGGCGTTCGCCACCGCCTGGGCGATGCCGGTCCAGTCCTGGTTGCCGACCGGGTACTGCTCGTTGACGACCACCTGCATGCCGCGCTCGGCCGCGATGGTCGGGACGCCGGTCGGGTCGTCGTCAAAGCCGTTCGTCACGAACGCGGCCGAACCGTTCTGCACGGTCGCGATCGCGATCCGCTTCGGTGGGTTGGGCAGTGTCGCCAGCATGTCGAACAGCTGCTCGGGGATGAACCGGTTGGGGTTGGGCCCGATCGACCAGCCGGGGAACTGGCACTCGTACGTCAGTTGCGGCCGCAGGACCGCGGTGTGGTGCGGCAGGACCTTGCCGTACCGCTCGGCCACGCCCATCGCGGCGAGGATGTTGGGCGTCGCGTACGGTCCGATGATCAGGTCCACCGGGTCGGGTCCGGAGAGGAGCTGCTCGTAGAGCGGGACGATGTTCTGCGTGTTCGACTGGTCGTCGAGCACCCGCCACTCCACCCGCCGGCCGAGGAGGCCGCCCGCGTCGTTGAGCCGGTCGATGAAGGTCTCCCCGGCGATCTTGTGAATGATGCCCGTGGCCGCAAACGCACCGGTCAGGGCCAGCGTGGAACCGATGACGATCGGCTCGTCAGACCCCGTGGGGTCGGTGGTGGGCTCCCGAGTGCTGCAGGCCCCGACCGAGGCGACCAGCAGGGCCGCCGCGAGTGCGGGTAGTGCCCTTCTGCGCACGGTTTCTCCTCTCAATAGGCGGTGGCCGCGCGTCCGGGTCCTGGTGCCAGGCGGCAGGTGTGGCGTCGGGCGCGGTCACGCGGGGGAAACTGTCTTCAATGGAGGTCGGTCGTCACGAACGGCATTGACATGACGTGGGTGTTGCAGTCTCGCTGCCGGACGGTGACGGAACCACGTGCTGAGCCGGAGTGTATGGTCCCGATGGACACTGTGCAATAGTGCTGAGCAGAGCGTTTGTCTTGGTGAACAAACGCCGCGCCAAAGGCCGGAAGCGTCGACCGCGTCCGCCCCCGGCACGTTACCTGTAGCGTTCGGCCACGAACTTACCTGTAGCGTTCGGCCACGAACCAGACGCCCACGGCGGGCTCGGTGCCGTGGTTGGCGTAGGAGTGCGGCGTCGAGCAGTCGAAGGAGACCGAGTCCCCGGGGTTGAGGACGTACTGCTCGAAGCCCAAGGTGAGCGTGAGCTGGCCGGAGAGCACGTGGCCCCACTCCGTGCCGGAGTGACGCATCAGGACGCCCATGCCGGACGAGCTGCCCCCGGGTTCGTAGGTGATGCGCAGGAAGTCCACGTGGGTATCGGGAATCTGGCCCAGCAACTCCCACGTGACGCCGGAGTCGAGTCGCAGGACCTCGCGGGCCTCCGGGGTCACCACCGGGCCGACCCGCCGCTTCTGCGCGAAGTGCCGCAGGCCCTGGGTCACCACGGACTCACCGCTGCGGTCCACGCTGGCCACAGTGGGGTCACCGACGGCCGGCCCGGCGGGTGAGATCGGCGTCGCGCCCGGTCGGGCGGTGACACCCGGGATCGGCACCGGCGCCCGGTTCTCCAAGGCCTCCGTCGTCATCGCGGCCGCCACGGCGAGGTCGGGCGGCTCCCCGTTGGAACCACCGCGCCGGCCCGAGTTGGTGCTCACCGTGCCGAAGACGTCCTCGATGGAGATATCGAGCGCGGCCGTGATGGCGTAGAGTGTGCTCACCGAAGGGCTGCTCTTGCCGGTTTCGATCTGCGAAATCAGGCTGGCCGAGACGTCGACCGCTCGGGCGAGGCCCCGCACGGTCATTCCTCGGCGCAACCGCGCCTGCCGCAGGCGCTCGCCGATCGGAGGAAGAGCCGGAGCGCTCACGCTGTCCGCCTTTCGGTGCGGTCCGTCGACCCGCTACGGACCGGATCTCTCCACACGTCCGGACATCGCTGTCCAGACCAGTTTGTCCCGTGCCCGGCTCGCGGGCGCCACCTGCGTCGGCCGACCGACTGGCCGGCCCGACCTCGGCTGCCCGCGTGCCGAAGGTGTCGAGCACAGGTTACCGGCCGTTAGCGACACGCCGACCGCGAGCATGCGTACGCCCGTTTCTCGCGCGTGTCGCCGCTCGGTGTCCGGTGCCTTCGAACGGCGGTCGCGCCCCGTGTCGGGTGACGCTTGACGCTTGGCTGAGCGAGCTACTAGCGTCCCGGTAAGCAACACTGAACAGCCGGACTGTAGCAGAGGGGTGCTGACGTGGCGATCGGCACATGGGGAACGAACGCAGTCGACTGGGAAGAACGCATCGACATGGATCGGCTGCGGCGGGAGCGTCTGGCGCGGCTGAAGGATCAACTCGAGCGTTCGAGTCTCGGCGCGGTGCTCGCCTTCGACTTCGCGAACATTCGCTACATGACGGCGACGCACATCGGCACCTGGGCGATGGACAAATTCATCCGGTTCGCGCTGCTGTGCCGAGGTGGATCGGAGCCGATCGTCTGGGACTTCGGTTCCGCGGCCCGTCATCACCAGCTGTACAACCCGTGGCTGGACGGCCCCAACCGCGCTCGGGCCGGTATCTCGGTGCTGCGCGGGGCGTTCCATCCCGACGCCGGCATCGCCGAGGAGCTGGCGCGCAAGATCGCCGCTGAGCTCGCGGAGCGCGGCCTGCTGAACGCTCCGCTCGGAGTCGACATCGCCGAGATGCCGGTGCTCATCGCCCTGCAGCGGGCCGGGATCCAGGTCGTCGACGGCCAGCAGCTGTTCCTGGAGGCCCGCCGCATCAAGACCCAGGACGAGATCTCGCTGCTCACCCAGGCCTGCGCGATGGTCGACGCGGCCTACGAGGAGCTGTACGAGTTCCTGCGGCCAGGCGTGCGCGAGAACGAGTGCGTCGGCCTCGTCGCCAAGGTGCTGTACGACCTCGGGTCCGAGTACGTCGAGGGCGTCAACGCCATCTCCGGGGAGCGCTGCTCGCCCCACCCGCATGTCTACAGTGACCGGTTGATCCGTCCCGGTGACCCGGCGTTCTTCGACATCCTGCACAGCCACATGGGTTACCGCACCTGCTACTACCGGTGCTTCGCGGTGGGCAGCGCGTCCCCGGCGATGCGCGACGCGTACGTGCGGTGCCGGGAGTACATGGACATGGCGATCGCCGCAGTCAAGCCGGGTGCGACCACGGCCGACATCGTCTCTTTGTGGCCGCGCGCCGAGGAGTTCGGCTTCCCCAACGAGGAGGCGGCCTTCGCGCTGCAGTACGGCCACGGTGTCGGACTGTCCATTTGGGAGAAGCCCATCTTCAGCCGGCTCGTCTCGCTCGACCACCCCGAGGTGCTCGAGGAGGGCATGGTCTTCGCGCTGGAGACGTACTGGCCGGCCAAGGACGGCTGGGGCGCGGCCCGGATCGAGGAAGAGGTCGTGGTGACCGCGGACGGTTGCCAGGTCATTACGAAGTTCCCCGCCGAGGAACTGCTGGTCGCCGGTCGCCGGTACTACGCCGTCGGCGGTCCGCTCCCGCTGGAGCGCGATGCCCAGTCGCACCTCAACACCAAGGCGGGCCGGGGTGAGAAGTGAGTTGCCGGACACCAGCCGCGAGCAACGCAGCTCTGTTGCGAATGAAGGGTTAGCACGGTGAGCGGTGAGAGCACTGAACTGCTCGCGATGTACGAGCAGATGGCCGTGATCCGTCGGACGGAGAAGGCGGCGTACGACCTGTTCCTCGCGGGCCTGGTGAAGGGCACCACGCACCTGGCCTCGGGGCATGAGGCGGTCGCCGTGGGCGCGAGCTTCGCCCTGCGCCCCGACGATTACGTCTTCGCCACCTACCGCGGCCACCACCACGCGATCGCCCGGGGGGCCACGCCGGAGGCGTGCCTGGCCGAGCTCATGCAGAAGGCCACGGGCCTGTGCAAGGGCAAGGGCGGCTCGATGCACTTGACCTGGGCGCCGGGCAACATGCTCGGCTCGTACGCGATCGTGGGCGCGCACCTGCCGATCGCGGTCGGGGCGGCGTGGTCGGCCCACCTGCGGGGGACGTCGCAGGTGGCGGTGGCGTTCTTCGGCGACGGCGCCACGAACATCGGCGCGTTCCACGAGGCGCTGAACCTGGCCTCCATCTGGAAGCTGCCGGTCATCTTCGTGTGCGAGAACAACTTCTACATGGAGTACACCGCGATCGGCTCGGTCACGGCGGCCGACCACCCTGCGGCCGACCGGGCTCCGGCCTATCGGATTCCGGCGAAGATCATCGATGGTAACGACGTGATCGTCGTGCGGGACACGGTCGCCGAGGCCGCGGCGCGGGCGCGGGCCGGCGAGGGTCCGACCGTCATCGAGGCGGAGACGTACCGCCATTACGGTCACAGCCGCACCGACCCGGCCAAGTACCGCCCGGCCGAGGAGGTCGAGCGCTGGCTCAAGCACGACCCGATCGACGTGGCCCGGGCCCGGTTGGAGGCGCTCGGCGTCACCCCGGAGACCATCAAGAGCATCGACGAACGGGCCGACGCGATCGTCGCCGCGGCCATCGACGCGGCCAAGAACGCCCCGGCCGCGGACGTCCGCGAAGCATTGACCGATGTGTGGGCCGACGGGGGCTCGGCGTGGCGGACGTGAGCAGGCGGAGCGAGCAGTCGCGAGCAATCCAAGCCACGGGCGAACGAAAGGCCGGCAATGGCAGAGACTGAGATCATTACCTACCGGGAGGCGGTGGCCGAGGGCATCGCCCGCGAGATGCGCCGCGACCCGACCGTCGTCTGTCTCGGTGAGGACATCGCGGCCGCCGAGGGCGTCTTCAAGACCACCGTCGGCCTGCTCAAGGAGTTCGGCCCGCGCCGGGTCTGGGACACGCCCATCTCCGAGCAGGCGATCGTGGGCGCGGCCATGGGCGCCGCGATGACCGGGATGCGGCCGGTCGCGGAGATCATGTTCTCCGACTTCTTCGCGGTCTGCTGGGACTACGTGGCCAACGAGATCCCCAAGGCCCGGTACATGACCGGCGGGCAGGTGACCGTACCGCTGGTGCTGCGCACGGCCAACGGTGGTGGTCTCGGGTTCGGGGCCCAGCACTCGCAGGCGGTGGAGAACTGGGCACTGACCATTCCGGGCCTGAAGATCGTCGCCCCGTCCACGCCGGCCGACGTCATCGGCCTGATGGCCGCCTCCATCCGCAGCGACGACCCGGTGATCTTCTGCGAGCACAAGGGGCTGTTCGCGAGCAAGGGGCCCAAGCCGCCCGAGGGTCACGTGGTCGAGCTGGGCAAGGCCAACATCGTGCGGGAGGGCAGCGACGTCACGATCGTGGCGCTGGCGGCCACGGTGCCCACCGCGCTGACCGCGGCCGAACGCCTCGCCGCCGAGGGGGTGTCGGCCGAGGTCATCGACCTGCGCTGCCTGATCCCCATGGATCTGACCACGGTGCTCACCTCGGTGGGCAAGACCTCCCGGCTGATCACCGTCGAGGAGAATCCGCACCAGGGCGGTTGGGGGGCCACCCTCGTCTCGGTGGTCGTCGATGAAGGATTCCAGCTTCTCGATGCACCGGTGAAGCGGGTGGCCTCGGAGAACGTGCCGTTGCCGTTCGCCGACACGTTGGAGGAGGCGGTGATCCCGACCGTCGACAAGGTGGTGGCGGCGGTCAAGGCCGTCGTGAACTTCTAGAGCAGCCCCAGCCTCGCGAGCCCAGTCGGCCCGGGTCGTACGGTGCGCCCCACGAGTACACGTTCGGCCCGGGCTGCCCAGTCCCCGAAGGAGCGCGAATGACCCCGAAGCGCCACGTCGTCGCGTACGCCGCCGACGCCCAGTTCCTGCCGCCCCCGGACCCGCGGGCCGGGCAGGGGTTCACCCGGTGGACGATCGTCGACGAGAACTCCCCGGGTGCGGTGCACACCGAGTTCAGCGTGTGCGCGCTCGAACCCGGTGGCTCGGTGGCGACGGCCGTGCAGTCCTACGAGGAGTGCTTCTACGTCATCCAGGGGTCGGTCATCGTGCAGACCCCGGAAGGCGCGACGCGGCTGGTGCCCGGCGACTACGGCCTGCTGCCGCTCGGCGTGCCGCACTCCTGGCGCAACGAGGGTTCCGAGCCGGCACGCTGGGCCCAGATGCGGGCTCCGCAGCCCCGGTCCTCGTACGCCCACGACGTCTACGCCGTGCCCCCGCTGCCCAACACCGAGCCGGGGACCGTGGATCCGCGCGATCCGCGCAACCGCAACTTCGGCCACATCGAGGCCTTCAACATGGAGGTCGCGAACCAGCGCCAGGAGCACCTGGCCCAGTCGGCGAGCATGCGGACCGCGTTGCTTGTCTACAGTGGAATCACCGTCAAGATGATGGTCGACAGCGACCTCGGTGCCCTGCTCACCACCATGTTCATGGTGCAGTACGACGAGGCCGGGGTGGCCGGGCCGCACGACCATCCGTTTGAGGAGACGTACCTGTTCCTCGAGGGCGAGGCCGAGGCGGTCTTCGACGGGCAGACCTACCATCTCAAGGCCGGTGACGTCGCGTTCGCCGGCGTCGGCTGCGTCCACGGATTCAAGAACATCGGCAATGGTCCCGTGCGCTGGCTCGAGACGCAGGCGCCGCAGCCGCCGGGCCGGCACTCCTACCGGTTCGTGCGCGACTGGGACTACCTGAAGTCCATCACCGGACACGATCACTGATGTCGCTTTTCTCTCGACTATTCGCACGGAAGAATCCGTCTGTGGAGCCACAACGGAAGGACACGACAATGGCGGACAGTGGGACGGGTCAGGCCGGCGCCGTGGTCATCGTCGGCGGTACGGCCGGTCTGGGGCGCGAGCTGGCCAGCTACTACGCCAGCCGGGGCCGCACCGTGGTGTTGACCGGTCGGGATGCCGCCAACGCGGCGAAGGTCGCGAGCGAGATCGGCGGCGACACCCGCGGTCTGGCTCTCGACCTGTCCAAGCCGCAGGAGATCGCCGCGAACCTGGCCAGCGTCGGGCCGGTCGACCATCTGGTGCTCGCCGCGATCGAGCGCGACGCGAACTACGTCAAGGACTACAACGTCGAGCGGGCGGTCCGCCTCGTCACCATCAAGCTCGTCGGCTACACCGAGGTGATCCACGCCTTGGCCGACAGACTTACCGGCAACGGATCGGTCCTGCTCTTCGGCGGGATGGCCCGGCTGCGTCCCTACCCGGGCTCGACCACGGTGAGCTCCATCAACGGCGGCGTCATCGGTATGGTGCGGACGCTGTCGGTCGAGCTGGCCCCGATCCGGGTCAACTCGATCCACCCCGGCATCGTCGGCGACAGCCCGTTCTGGCAGGGCAAGCCGCTCGACCACGTGGTCGCGGGCACGCTGACGGGGCGGCTGCCCACGATGGCCGACGTCGTGGACGCGTGCGTGTTCCTGCTGGAGAACAAGAGCGTCAACGGCGTCGACCTCACCGTGGATGGTGGCTGGCGATGACCACGGCAGCACCCGTCGCCGTCATCGGCACGGGGCGGATGGGCGCGGCCATGGTGGGCCGGTTGCTCGCGGCCGGCCACCCGGTCACCGTCTACAACCGCACCGCCTCCCGGGCTGAGGGCCTCGGCGCCCCGGTCGCCCGGACGGCCGCCGAGGCGGTGCGTGGGGCGTCGGTGGTCATCGTCTCGCTCGCCGACGATGACGCGGTGCGGGCCGCCTACCGGGGCGAGGACGGCCTCATCGCCGGGCTGAGCGCCGGCACGGTCGTCTGCGACACCAGCACGATCGCGCCCGCGACCGTCCGCGAGATGGCCGCCGAGGTCGCCGCCCGCGGGGCGTCCCTTGTGGACACACCGGTCTCGGGCAGCGTGGCGCTGGTCCAGAGCGGCCAGCTCACCGTGCTGGCCGGCGGTGACGCCGCGGCCCTGGAGCAGGCCAGGCCCGCCCTGTCCTCGTTCGCCGCCCGCATCGTGCACCTCGGCGGCCAGGGCGCGGGGGCGACCATGAAGCTGGTCGTCAACTCCGTGGTACACGGCCTGAACCAGGCGGTGGCCGAAGCGCTGGTGCTGGCGGAGAAGGCCGGGGTCGACCGGGCCGCCGCCTACGACGTCTTCACCAGCAGCGCCGTAGCCGCGCCGTTCGTCCAGTACAAGCGTCAGTCCTATGTGGAGCCTGAGACCGCACCGGTCGCGTTCGCGCTCGACCTCGTGGCCAAGGACCTGCGCCTGATCGCCGAGCTCGCCGACAGCGTCGGCGCGCGCATGCCGCAGCTCGCCGCGAACCGGGCCGCGGTCGCCGAGGCGATCGAGCACGGTCTCGGCGGCAAGGACATGTCCGCTCTCGCTCAGCTCCTGCGCTCGTGAGGCCGCACCTCGCGTAGGACGGCGAGGTTGGCCACCGCGCAGAGCAGGAACACGCCGGCCGCCACCGCGCCCACAGTGGACAGAGCGCCGGTAACGGCACCCAACTCGGCCGCAGCGCTCGCCGCGGCCACGCGCCCCACCGTGCCGAGCGCGGCCAGGCCGAGGGCGGTGCCGAGGTGGTTGCCGGTCTCGGCGAGCGCGGCCGCCCGACCGGCCGCGCGGGCCGGGGCCGCGGAGACGACCCGATGCGTACCGAAGGCGAGCAACGGCCCGCACCCGAGCCCCACGACCGCTAAGGCCGGGACAAGGAGCGACAGCCCGTGGCGGCCGACCCCGAGCCCGAGGAACAGGTCGGCGACCGCCGACAGGGCCAGGCCGGCGGGCACGAGCCGGCGCTCCGGCCGCCGCCGCGCGAGGGTGGGAGCCAGTGATGTCCCGACGGCGATGCCCAGGGCCAGCGGGGCGAAGGCGACGGCGGCCACCGAGCGAGGATCAGGACCGGGGCGGCCGGCGCGAACGCGGCCACCACGGACCCGACCAGGAACCCGGCGCTCCCCAGCAGCAACAGCCGCCGTCGTCCGATCCGGTCACCGACCGAACCCGCGACGATCGCGAGAACGCCGACGACCAGGCCGTACGAGTCGACGATCCACAACTGCTCGACCGGGCTGACCCGCAGGTCGGCGGTGAGCGCGGGCAGGGCCAGGAAGAGCACGTTGATGTCGACGGCGACCAGGGCGGTCGGCAGGAGCAGCAACGCCAGGCCGAGCCAGGGACGAGCGGTGGGGCGGGCGCCCGCCCGGCGAAGAACCAGTGTCATGCCCCTTGGTCGACACGCCGGGGCCGTTCCCGACAGCGCAGGCGGATACACGTGCCGGACCCCAGAGATTTATTGGGGCCGGTTGTCGTGTCCGGGGCGAGCGTGACGACCATTGGAGGGTGCGCCACTCGGGCCGCCCAGTCTGAGGAGGACGCCCAGTATGCGGCGGACGCCCAGTATGAGGAGGAGTCGTGAAGTACCTGATCCTGATGCAGGTTGATCCCGCTGTCCTGGAGCGGTTGACCGAGGAGCAGCAGAGGATGATCGAGGAGGGCCACGCCGCCTTCACTGCGCGGACGAAGGAGAGCGGCGAGTTCATCGCGACCCAGGCCCTCGCCGACCCCAGCCAGAGCAAGGTCGTCCGCGCGCGCAACGGCGTCCCCGAGGTCACCGACGGCCCGTTCGCCGAGGCGAAGGAGTTCCTGGGCGGCTTCTACCTGGTGGATGTCGAGGACGAGGCCCGCGTGCTCGAGCTGGCCAAGATGATCCCGGACGCATCCATCGACGGACTCGCTGTGGAGATCCGGCCGGTCATGTTCTCCGACCTCGGCGACCTGTGACCGCGAGCCTACCCCGCGTCGACGAGGGCCTCTGGCGCGACCTCGTGCCTCAGGCCCTCGCCCGGCTCCTGCGCACGTACGGCCGGGATCAGATCGATCTGTGTGAGGACGCGGTTCAGGAGGCCCTGCTCGCGGCGCACCAGCAGTGGGCGGGCCAGGCCCCGGCCGACCCGCTGGCCTGGCTCGTGACGGCGGCGCGCCGGCGGTACATCGACCTCGTGCGCAGCGATCATCGTCGGCGGGAGCGCGAGGCGCGGGAGGCGCTGCTGGCGCTGCCGCTGACCGGCTCGGAGTCGAGTGCGGTCGATGACAGCCTGCTCCTGCTGCAGCTGTGCTGCCATCCGGCGTTGCCCCGATCGGCCCAGGTTGCGCTGACGCTGCGCGCGGTCGCCGGGCTCAGCACGGCCCAGATCGCCAACGTGTACCAGTTGCCGGAGTCGACGGTCGCCCAGCGCATCACCCGGGCCAAGCGGCGCATCGCCGAGCTGGGCGGCGCCTTGCCGCGACCGAGCGACGTCACCGAGCGCCTGCCGTCCGTGCTCGACGTCCTCTACGTCATGTTCACCGAGGCTCACCACACCACGACCGGTGAACCGGCGCACGATGCCGACCTCGCGGCCGAGGCCATCCGGCTCGCCCGCCTGCTGCAGGCGGCGCGGCCGCACGACACGGAGGTCAGCGGGCTGCTCGCCCTCATGCTCCTCACCGAAGCCCGGCGTCCGGCCCGTGTCGGGGCGGACAACTGCCTGATCCCGCTTGACGAGCAGGACCGCCGTCGGTGGGACCAGACGCTCATCGCGGAGGGGCGAGCGTTGGTGGAGCGCGCCGTCGTGGGCGCCACCCCCGGTCCGTACCTGCTGCAGGCCTGTATCGCCGCGCTGCACGCCGAGGCGCCCGACACCGCCTCCACCGATTGGGGCGAGATCCTCGCCCTGTACCGGCTGCTCGAGATCGTCACCGACCACCGCAACCCGACGATCGCCCTCAACCGGATCGTCGCCGAGGCGATGGTCCACGGCGCGGAGTACGCCCTCGCCCACCTCGACGACCTGGCCGAGCAGCGCCCTCGCCTGCCCCGGCTGGCGTCGGTCCGCGCCCATCTTCTCGAGCGACTGGGCCGAACCGACGAGGCGGCGGCGGCCTATCGGCAGGCCATCAAACAGACTCGAAACATCGCCGAGTGGCGGCATTTACATACCCGGCTACGACGTCTTCTGGCCTCCGCCTGACCACCACGCCCAGCAACGACCCAGGGCATATGAGTGCGTCTGATGATCGACTCACACTCATATGCCCTGGATTGTGGGGGCGAGGTGGGACAGGGGGTGCCGGGTTCAGCCCTTGTATTCGGTGTACATGTACGGGTTGTCCATGGCGCGCTTCTGCTGCTCGGGGATCTCCGGGTTCATGCCGGAGGCCCAGGCGTCGTAGCCCATCTGGCTCACCAGGTACTCGACGGTGCGCTCGGCCGCCGCCTTGGCCTTGGCCACGCTGCCGACGAGCAGCGTGTGGTTGTGCTTCACGATGCGGCCGTTGATGACCACGGTGTGCACGTCGGAGCGCTGCGCCTGGTACACCACGTGGCCGTACGGGTTGATGATCGGCGTCATCGCCGGGTCCTGGTCGTTCTTGAGCAGGACCACGTCCGCCTTCTTGCCCACCTCGAGGCTGCCGATGAGGCTGTCCCAGCCCAGCGCCTTCGCCCCGCCGCGGGTGGCCCACTCCACCGCGTGCTGAGCGCGGGCGGAGAGGTGAGTGACGGTCTCGCCCTGCAGGTGGGCCTCGTAGTGTTCGCGGATGCGGTCCGCGTTGAGCGTGTTGCGCATCGCGGCGAACATGTCTCCGCTCCACCACACGCTCGTGTCGTTGGAGAGCGAGATCGGGATGCCGTACTTGCGGGCCTCCCAGGTGGTCGGGTAGCCCTGGCCGGCGCTCGCCTCACTCTCGGCCGAGACCGAGATCGAGCCGCCGGTCGCGGCGATGCGGTGGTAGGAGTCCTCGCTCAGCGAGGCGGCGTGGACATAGATGTTCGACGGCCCCATGAAGCCGTTCTCGTACATCCACTTGATGCTGTCGTCCTTGGTCACGTTCCACACGCCCGAGTGCGTGGAGACGGCGACACCCAGCTCACGCGCCACCTCGAACGCGGCCCGCTCGGGCCACTCGTCGTTGTCCCGGGCGGGCAGGTCGAAGCAGATCTGGAATCCCAGCATGTCGTCGCCGATGGTGATGCGGCGGTTGACGAAGTCGCGGAACTCGGGGGAGGTGGTCCACTCCCACGGCGACTGCTGGATGTTGCCGTAGCCGAGGACGAACCGGCCCGGCACCGCCTTGAGCGCATCCACGGCCGCGTCGGCGTGCTGCGTGGTCTGCAACCCGTGCGACCAGTCCACCGACGTGGTCACGCCCGCGTCGATCGCCTCCAGCGCGCTTAGATAATTGCCAGCGTAGATATCTTCCGGCCGGAAGAGCTTGCCGAACTGCAGGTAGTACCAGACGAAGTACTGGGTCAGGGTCCAGTCCGCGCCGTAGCCGCGCATGGCGGTCTGCCACATGTGGCGGTGGGTGTCGACCATGCCCGGCATGATGATGCCGCCAGATGCGTCGATCTCGAATGCGCCCTCCGGAGCGGCGAGCCTTTCGCCGACGGCGCTGATCCGATCGCCCTCGATGAGCACGTCACCGCTGCGAATGATGGTGCGCCGGTCGTCGAGCGTGAGAACGAGTCCGTTGCGGAAGACGATCGGGGAGCCAGGCTCAGGGACAGTCATGGAAGCTCCTCGGTGTTCAATAGGACGGAACGAGGGCGTACGTAGCGGGTGAACTGTTCAGATTCTCTGCGCGCTACATCACAGTGTCAACACACTGTCAATGCAGCCTTTACCGCCGAGCGCACTCCTTTAGGCGCCCGACCTCCGGCGGCGGTGACCGTCGAGCCGCCCCGACCGCGGGGACCCCGGGCCTCAGTCCAGGTCGGCCAGGGCCCGGGCGACGTCGGTCCGGGACGAGACGGCGAGCTTGCGCAGGATATTGGAGACATGGACGGCGGCCGTCCGAGGGGAGATGAACAGCCGCTGGGCCAGCTCGGCGTTGGTCAAACCCTCGGCGACGAGCTGCGCGACCTCACGCTCGCGGGCGGTGAGCCGTGGCCCGCCGCTCTCCGGCTCGGCGCGGGCGCCCAGCCGGCGGCGTACGGCGTCAAGCTCCGCCACCCGCCAGCCCGACCAGCCCGCCAGCAGCTCGGCGGCGCGGTCGGCGTGCCGGCGCGCCTCGTCGAGCCGTCCCTGGGCGAGCAGCATGCGGGCTGCGCCGACGTGGGCGGTACCGGACGCCGCGGGCGGCAGGTCGGTCGTGCCGCCGGCGGCGCGGTAGTGCTCGAGGGCGCCGTCGATGTCGCCGTACGCCTCGGCAAGCTGGCCCTGCACCAGACGACGGTACGAGGGCTCGACACCCGGGCCATCCAGTTCGTCGATAAGTTTAGATATTTCGTCTGGTGACAGGGGTGCGACGACGGCGGCGGTGACCAGGTCGTGCAGGAACTCCCCGTCGCGCCCACCGGTGGAGTGCACGACGGCGACGACCTCCGGCAGCAGCTCACGGGCCCGAAGGACGTCGTGCCGGCGACAGGCGAGGTGGAACCGCAGGCCGGGTAGGCCGATCTCCAGGCCGGGCACATCCGCGATCTCGTCGGTGACCTGCTGGGCCCCGTCGAGGTCGCCCGCCTCCAGGCGCAGGCCGGCCAGGAAGACGCCGTGGAAGTCGGACCGGGTTACGCTGCGGCGGTAGCCCAGATCCTGAGCCCGTCCCCGCTCGATCGCGTCGATGGCGCCGGCCAGCTTGCCCTTCTGCATGAACAGTCGTGCCCGGCCCTGGTAGTAGGCGGCCACCGCCAGCCGCTGCGATCCGGAGCGCTCGGCGGCGGCCCGCATCCGTTCCAGCAGCAGCTTGATCTCGCGGACGCCGCCCGCCGGCGGCGTCCGCACCAGCTTGTTCAAGGCGGTGGCGGCGATGAGCCACTCCTCGGCCGCCTCGGCCCGCGCCGCCACCTCCTCCAGCAGCGCGCGCCCCGCGTCGAGCGTGGCCACCCGGTGGACGAGCAGTCGCCCCTTCTCGACCAGGGCGGCCAGGCGGACGGCCTCGAGGTCGGCCGGTGGTACGCCTGATTCGGCCAGCGCATCGGCCAGCTCGACCGCACGGTCGGCCCAGTGCAGGGCCTCCTCGTCGAGGTCGCGGACCAGGGCCGAGTAGGCCAGGATGGCGCACGCCTGGGCCCGGGCGAGGCTGGGATCGGTCAGTTGATCGACCAACGCCACGACGAGGTTGCTGAGCTCGGTCAGCGCGGGGTCGTCGCCGCGCTCGGCGGCGAGGCGGATCCGCAACGTCAGGGCGGCGACCGAGTCGTCGGCGCGGTCGCCCGCCGCCGACAACCAGCGCACGGCGTAGGCGTCGGCGTCGTCGCTCAGCCCGGCCAGCCAGGCGGCCCGGGCCGCATTGCGCAGCAGCGTCAGATCGTCGGGATCCTCCTCCAGGCCAGTCTCGGCGAGCTGGAGCGCCTGGAAGGCCGACCCCATCGCCAGGTACGCGTCGCTACCGTCGCGGGCGGCCCGCAGCATGTCGGCGTAGCGACCGGCGCCGCGCGCATGCTTGGCCAGCAGCGCCCAGTCCGGACCCCGTCCGGCCTGGCCCGGCCCCACGCGGCTCGCGCCGGCGTCCGACATCGCGAGCAGGGCGTCCAGCGCGGCCTCGTGCAGCCGTCGGCGCTCCCGCCCGAGCAGCCGTCCCTCGATCGCCTCGCGCACCAGCGCGTGGCGGAAGGCGAACTCGTCCTCACCCGTCTCCGTCAGCACGCCCTGCCGGACCAGCTCGCGTAACCCGCCGATCAGGTCCCCCTCGGAGAGCCCGGTGACGGCGGCGAGCAGGTCGAACGGCACCCGGGTGCCCAGGACCGCCGCTGCCTCGACGAGCCGCTGGTGGGCGGGCTCGAGATCCTCGACCTGCCGCCGGAGGGTCTCGGCCAGGCTCCAGGGCAGCGGCCGGTCGCACCACTCCTCGATATCGTCGCCGGTCACCCCGCGCAGGAGTTCTTCGACAAAGAACGGATTGCCGTCCGTGCGGTTGTGCAGCGTCATGGCGGCCCGGTAGGACGGCGGCCGGCCGATCACCGAGGCCAGGTAGGCCGACGTCTCCTCGCAGGTCCACCGCTTCAGCCGAACGTGGTAGACCTCGTGCCGGCGCTCCAGCCGGTCCAACAGGCCGGCCACCGGGTTGCGGCTGATCACCTCGGCCGGGCGGTACGTACCAACCAGGAGCCGGTCACCGTCGAGGTCCGCGATGCGCTCGAACAGCGCGATGCTCTCCGAATCGGCCCAGTGCAGGTCCTCGAAGACCACGACCGTGGGCCCCGTGGCGCCTTCAAACCCCGGGGGCTGCCCCCGTGCCCCGGGCTCGGTCGGGGCGACGACCCGGGAGACGAGGCGCAGGCCGATCCGCAACCGCTCGATCTGGGGGCGCCCGGCGTCGGTGAGGGCCTCGAGCTCGTCGGCGTCGATGTCCGGCCGACCGTCCAAAGCGGACAACAGTAGCTCGAACGGCCGGCCCAGCGAGCCGGGCTCGGCCTCGCCCACGAGCACGGTGGCCGTGGCCGGCAACCGCCGGATCAGCTCGCGGGTCAGCCGGGTCTTGCCGATGCCGGGCTCACCCGCCAGCAGGGCGACCCGGGTCCCGGGCGGCGACGTGCCCGTCGCACCAGCGAGCTCGAGCAGACGGGTCAGCTCCTCCTGCCGCCCGATCAACACCTCGCCGGCCCCCACCGGACCGCGTCGCGTTCCCGTCCGCACACGACCAGCCTAAACAGGGGGTGGGACGAGATTTCGTACTAATGATCAAGACGCCCGCCCCGACCGCGGTAGCGGTGGGGCGGGCACCTGAGCGTGGCGCGCCGCCCGAACTAGCGTTCGCGGCGACGCTGGGTATCCGACGCGCGCTTATGGTTGCGTAGCTCGCGCGCCAGCCGCTCGCGGTTGGCTTCCTCGATCAGCTCACGCTCGCGCTGCCGGGACAGGTAACGGTGGGTGTCCGGGTGCTGCAGCATCGCTTGCTCCTTTGGTCGATCACGCTCCCCCACTCGGGGGTGTCTCCACTGTCGGCCAAAGGCATGGGTGGCCACATCGTCAGCGGATGCGTATCTTCGGTCCGTTCGGGACGGAGAATCGGGCCTACGTATACGTAGAAAGCACCTGCGTGTGTGAGCTGGCACACCGGAGGTTGCGGCATCGGCCCGGCTGGAGGGCCACGGCGGACGGGCGGTTCAACCGTTCAGCAACTCGATCAGGTCGGTTGCGTTGGTCTGAGCGTAGTCGGAGTAGCAGTTGTTCATCAAGACATGCACTTGGCTGGTCCGGTCGGCCAGGTCGCGCAGGCGAGGGGCCCACTCGGCGAGCTCGCGTCGACTGTACCGGTAGCCGAACCGTTCGTAAATATTCTTGCTAGTCCATTTGTCACTGTGGCCGTGGAAGCGGACGACCGCGAGGTCGGCGGTCGCGGCGACCACGGGCGGAATCGACGACGTGTGCCCCTGCGGCATGTCCACGCAGACAAAGGGCAGGTCGTGGGACGCGAGAAAGTCGAGCGTCTCGGCCTGGTTGTCGCCGTCGAACCACGTCTTGTTGCGCAGTTCGATCGCCACCCGCAGCGGGGCGCAGCGCTGGGCCACCTCGAGCAGATACTGCTTGTTGGCGCGGCGGATCGTGAACCATGGCGGGAATTGAAACAGCAGCACGCCGAGCTTTCCAGCGTCGACGAGGGGCTGGAGCGCCGCCAGGAACCGTTCCCACACCTGCTCGTACGCCTCGCGGGGCAGGTCGTCCGGGTAGACGTTCTTCTTGGTCGTCTCTGGCCGGAGGTCCTTGTAGATGGCGGAGACCTTCGTGGGGTGTCCGGTCAGCAGGCTGAAGGCCTTGATGTTGAAGGTGAACCCGTCGGGGGTCCGTTGCGCCCACAGCTGCGCCGTGGACTCCGCCGGCGGTGAGTAGTACGTGGCGTCGACCTCGACCAGGGGGAACCGGCTCGCGTAGTAGGCCAGTCGCTTCTCGGGGGTGTTCGCCTCGGCCGGGTACCAGCCGGAGGCGAGCAGGGTCTTGTCGGTCCAGGAGGCGGTCCCGACGAGGATGTTCCGACTACCCACGGCCCCTAGTCTGCCCGCGCGATTACGCTGGTGCTCGCCTCCGCTCGCACGGGCCTCGGGCCCGCGGGTGCGTGGCCTTCCCTCGTCACCTCGGTCGCAGAGCGACCTCGGCTCCTCGGTCCAGGCCACGCGGCCCGAGGCCGTAACTCTGGTGCTCGCCCTGCCCGATTGCCCTCGCTGCGCGCGGGCGAGCCCGGACCTTCGCCCTGTGCACGACAGGGTGCTTCCGGTTGCCCGGCGCCAGGGCCGATTGTCGTGTCGCTGACACCGTCACGTCGGCGCTCGGCGGCGGGTGCACAACCCCGCCCGGATGGCTTTTCGAAAACGGTTGCGAGACGTAACCCGATGGATGGCGGGTCGTTGACGCTGATCAGGAAACCCGCATGGCAGAGCGCGCCATCAACCCCTCGAAGGATCCTGCCTGTGTACGCCCCGTTGTCGAGCCTGGCCCGCGGCAGCCTGCCCCGTCGCGGCTCGGCTCCCCGTTTCGCCGTGGCCACCCTCGGCCGGACAGTCCTGCTGGCGATGCCGGTGTTGTTCCTGCTCGCCGGGCCGCCGTGTCTGTTCACCCGAGGCGACACACCCACCAGCAGCGATGATTCGCGTCTGGACACGGAACTGGCCGGCTCCCTCACCGTCGACGGCGCCGGGCTCATCACGCCCCGGCTCGCGCCGGCCGTCTCGTGGCTGGCCGCCGCGGTGGTGGTCATCGCGTTCTACCTGGGCCATCGCGTGTACCGGGACGGGCAACGCCGGCCGGTCCGTCTCGCGGGCGGCGACGAATCGTCCTGGTCGCGGACCTGCTACGCCCTGGCGGTCGGCCTGGTTGGTCTGGCGGCGCTGATGGTGGCGGTCGGCGGATGGTTCGGCGTGCCCGAACCAGCCCTGGCGACGGCCGTGAACCTCACGGCGATCGCCTCCGGGACTGGTTTCCTGGCGGCGCTGCTGTCCATGCCCGCCGCGTTGGGGGCGTGGGCCCGGCTGCGGTTGCTGGCGGATGGCGTGGTCGTCGGGCTGTGTCTCACGTTCTGCGCGTGGACGCTGCTGGTGGCGCCCCAGGAGCCCGCCGACCTGCCGGTCCTGTCGATCGTGTTCTGCTGCTGCGTACTCGCCACCGCGCTGGTGTCGGCGGCCAACCCGTGGCTTTCGGGCCACCGGCCGGTGCTCGGCGCCGCGGGCGCCGGCGTGGCAATGGCCGGGCTGCTGGGGCTGTCGTTGGTGCTGGCCCACCCGGTGTCCGGGTGGTGGCTCGCGGCCGTGATCGCGCTGCTGCTCACGGCGCCCGTGCTGGGGTGGTGCGGCTTCGGCGGGCTGGCCCTCGGCGAGGACTCGTCCGGCCCGGCGTCAGTGACGTCGTCGCCCCGACGGTCGTCCGCGCCGTCGCCTGATCGCACGTCGCCTGACCACACGTCATCTGGCCGCACGACGCCCGGCGGCACGTTGGCGGCGGCGGGTCTCGGCGATGACCCGGCGGCCTGGGTGGGCAGGAACGTCATCGCGTGGCCGAGTGCCCTGGCCCTGGCCGTCACCGTGCACCAGCTGGCGACCGGAGCTCATATCGACCGGGCGTCGGCGGTCCTCGGCACGCTTGCCGTGGTGGGTGTCGGCGTGCGGTACCTGCTCATCAGCCTCGCCCCGTCGCCCCGGTCGATCACGTCCGGGGGCACCGAGGGCGCCGGAGGCTTCGACGGCGTTGAGGGGGGCGCTGACTGGAGCGAGGGCATCGACGGCGCCGTGTCCGCGGTGCCCCGTCCCCGGGCCGGCGACCGCGCGACGCGGCCACCGGTGCACACGGACCCCCTGACGGGCCTGGCCGATCCCACACGGCTGGCCTGGTCGATCGCGGCGATGCGCAGCGCCCCGCGCAGCCCGGGAGCGCTCCTCCTCATCGGCATCGACGGTCTCGACACCGTTCCGGACACCTGCCGCGACGACCTCGTCCGCGAGGTGGCGACGCGCCTGCGTCGGTTCGTCGCGTCCGACGAGGGTGACCGGACGAGCCTGGCCAACCTGCCGGCGCGGTGGTCGGCGGCCGAGCTCGCGCTGCTCACGCCGGCGAACCTGGCCCAGGCGTACGGGCTGGCTCACCGCGTGCTCACGCTGCTGGTCGAGCCGGTCGCCGTCCCCAGCGGTACGCCGCAGCTGTCGGTGTGCGTGGGAGTGACCGACCTGGCCGGCGCGTCCAGTACCGAGGACGTGGTCCGCCGGGCCCGGGTGGCGCTGCGGCGCGCCCGGCAGCTCGGTCCGGGACGGGTCGAGTGGTACGACCCGGCGGTGGCGGAGGTGGTGGCCCGCCGGGAGGTCCTCGAGCGCGACCTGCCCGAGGCGATGCGCCGGGGGGAGCTCGACCTGATCTACCAGCCGATCCTCGATCTGGAGCACGGGCGCCCGCTGGCGGTCGAGGCGCTGCTGCGGTGGCGGCACCCCCGGTTCGGCACGCTGCTGCCGGCCGACGTGATCCCGATCGCGGAGGAGACCGGAGCCATCGTCGAGGTCGACCGGTGGGCCCTGTGGCGCGCCCTAGTGCGGCTTGCCATCTGGCGGCAGGAGGATCGGGACCTTGCCATGGCGATCAACGTGTCGCCACGCACCCTCGCCACGTCGATGTTCGCCGAGGAGGTGGCGGCGGCGCTGGGGGCGTACGACCTGCCGCCCAACCGGCTGGTCGTCGAGGTGGCCGAGGCTGAGATCGAGGACAGCACCGCGGTTGACGAGGGCGTCGCGGCGCTGCGCGAGATCGGGGTGCGTACCGCCCTGGACGCGTTCGGCACCGGAGTCGCCTCGCTCACCCATCTGCGTCGCCTTCCCATCGACATGGTCAAGATCGGTAAGCCGTTCTTCGAGAAGCCGGCCGGCTCGGGCACCGGTTCGAACAGCGAGACTCTGATGATCGACCTCATGGTCGGGGTGGGTCGGCGTCTCGGCGTTGACGTGGTCGCACAAGGGGTCGAGGCACCGGCGCACCTGACGGTGGTACGCAACGCGGGGTGCCGGATGGTTCAGGGCCACCTGTTCGCCCGGCCGCTACCGGCCGAACAGACCGAGGCGTACCTGGACGGCTTCCTCGTGCGCTCATAAGGTGGCGAGGCGGCACATCGTTGCGCCCACGCCCCGGCGACGGTGAGCCCGTCGGTCAGGGCGACGCCGACGAAGGCGGCTCGGCCATGGCGGCCGACGGTCCGGGCGCAGCGCTACTGTGTCCCCCGGGGAGGGAGGGGACATGCGCTTCGAGGTCACCCAGGTGCTCGACGCGATCGAGCGCCATCTCACGACCGAGTCGGCGCTCGCGCAGGCCGTCGTGGACCTGGGCCAGGTCGCGTGGTACGGCGCGCTGGACGGGGGCCGCCCGGTGAGCCTGCTGCGGGTCGGCCTGCTCGTGGACGCGCTCGCCCGGCATCTCGGCGAGGACGCCGTGATGATCTATGCGGTCGCCAGCCGCGACTTGCTCACCGACGCCGACCTCACCTCGAAGGAGCGGATGGTGCTCGGCCGGTGGTCGGGCGACGGCGTCATCGAGGTCGTGCCGGTGCTCGCCGACCGGGTACCCGAGGTCGCCGACATCACGGGGCTGCCGGTGGTGAGCATTGATGGTTTTCCGGGCCTTGAGCGGCGGTACCCGTGGCTGCGCGGGGTGCCGGAGCGGGTCCTGCAGCTGGTTCCCGGCGAGGGCGAGGCCAGGATTGTCGGTGGCTATCCGCTTCCGGCGGAGGGCCGCGCCAACCTGCTCAGCCAGATCTGGCGCTGCGCCCGGCGGGACTGCCCGCTCTTCGGGGACCGGCGCGCGTACACCCAGGCGGTGCCGCGCATGAAGTCCGGCGTGCCGGTGTGTCCGCGCCACGACGAGCCGCTCACGAGCGTCGGCCCGCGGCCACCCTCCGTAACCATGGTGCTCATCGTCGACGGCGTCATTCGGGACCGGTTCGTGGTCCGGGCGGGCCGGCCGGTCGTGGTCGGCCGTTCCCCGGACGACCCGACCGGGATCGTGATCGGGGGCTACCTCGACGGCTCCATCGCCCAGATGATCAGCCGTAACCACGTGCGGCTCGAACTGCGCGACGACGGCCTGGTGGCGACCGACCTGTCCACCAACGGTACGGTCGTGCGTACGCCTGGATTGACCGGTTCGTATGGTCTGGGGGAGCAGGTGCACCTGACCAACGGTGTGCCGTACCTGCTCGGGCCGGCGGACACGGTGGAGCTGCACAGCGGGGTCACGCTCGCCCGGGCCGACCGCATCCCGGGCGGCACCGTGGGCGGGCAGTCGTCGGTCATGGGCGAGGCCCCGACCATGACCATTCGGCCCCTTGGCTGATCATCCGGCCTCTCGGCCGACCGTCCGGCCCCCTCGGCTGACGTTCCGGCCCCCTCGGCTGACGATCCAGCCGTGTTCGCCGGACGATGCGGCCCCGCGCTGACGCCCGATCGCGGTGGTCCGCCCCCGGCTGCACGTGCGCGTGGTGCGGATGTCGGTTGTGTACGCTGTCCGGCGGACCGTCGCCCGAAACCGGCGCCGTTCCCGCGCGTCGACGGCGGTCCGATGCGGGAGGGCTGTCCCGAGCGATATGTCTGGCAGAACCTACGGGGACCGCGAGATCCACGGACACCGCGTGTCGGCGCCGGTGCGGGACACCGTGCCGGTCCGCGGCCCGCCACGCCGGTGGGCCGGCCGGTTCGGGGTCGCGGGGGTGGCCGCGCG
>JADGGF010000212.1 GCA_019690055.1 Micromonosporaceae bacterium | reverse complement strand
CGGTGGGGAAGGTGATCTTCTGCTCGCCGAGCTGGTCGGCCACGTACGTGTTGGCGAACGACGCGTTGGCGGACAGGACCAGACCGGCGACCAGCAGGATGGCCGCGATCAACAGGCCACCGGCGCTGGCCATCAAGTCGAGCGTGCGGCGCTTCATCGGACTACTCCGTCTCTGTGGAGCCAGGTTCCCCTGGCAACTCGCGTCCTGTGTGGACGCTCCTACGGTGTCACCCCGACCCGCGACGCGGGCAGGGCCGGCCGGTCCCACCGGCACCGGGACCTTCGACCCGTCTTCCCGGGACCGACCGTCCCAACGCCCGACCGCCGCCCGCGGTTACTCGACCGCGGCCCGCGGCCACCTGGCCGGCCGGGTCGCCTGGCGTCAGAGTGCGTGGACGGAGATTTGCGTGTACGGAGGTGAAGGGAAGGGCTGACCGACCGGGGGGTGTGCTAGTGACCGACCGGGTGCCGTGTGTTCGCGGCCACACACGCGGTGGCCGGACCGACATGCCTGCCACAGATCAAGCGCCCGGTCCGGCCACGCTCTATATGGAGGTGATCACCATCCGCCGGGATACGAATCCCAGCGCCTCTATCGAACGTCGGCCCGGTCCCGGCCGCCAGGGTCCTTGGACCGCCGCGGGCCAGGACCTTCGGCCCGCCGACGATCACGACGTGGGTGGCTGCGGGCGTCGCGAGCGGACATCCCACCAGATCAGGACGCCGATCGTCCCGAGTACGACAACAAGGCAGCATAGGCAGGCGGCCAGCCGGCCGAACGTGAAGCCGGCGTCGTACAGTCCATAGGAATCCTTCGCGGTAGCTGAGGTTCGCAGGATACCCGATCGGCGCTGGTGGCACGGTCGACGACCGACACTCCGTCTAGGACGACAGGCGAGCCGGGGCGGCGGGCGAGTAGGTCATGACGAGGACGGCATCGACGGGTGCTGAGCCCTTGGCCGCGTAGGTGTGCGGCTCGTCGGCGGGCCACGTGTAGCTGCGGCCGGCCCGGACCGTGCGCTCGCGCCCCTCGCCGCCGACGACGGCGGTGCCGGCGAGGACGACGAGGTGCTCGACCGTACCCGGGGTGTGGGCGGCGGAGCGCTGGGCCGCCCCGGGGCGAATGGTCATGCGGTAGAGCTCGGTCGTCGCCTCGGCGGCCGTGAAGCGTGTGATGAGAACGGCGTCCACGGCCTGACCCGAGACAACCGCGGCTGGCCCGCCGCCGTCGGGCGCCGGGAGGACGGCGCTCAGCGGTACGCCCAGGGCGGTGGTCAGCGCGTACAGGGTCTCGAGGGTGGGGTTGCGCCGACCCGATTCGAGTTCGGACAGCGTCGCCTTGCCCACCCCCGATTGGCGCGCGAGCTCCGACAGCGACAGGCCCGCGGCCTCCCGCAGGGCCCGCAGGGCGCGTCCGACATTGTCGGCGAGGGTCATTCGGCCTCCCGGGTTGCCTGGCGGGCTCGATCCACCGTAGTGTTCCACAAACAGAACGTTCCGTTTACGGAACAATGGAGGTGGGCATGTCCGTCGCGCGATTCGCCGGAGTGGAGCCGTTCGGAATCGAGGCCGTGGCCGCGGCGGCCGGCGTTGACCCGGATGTCCTGCGCATGGAGAACCTCGACACCGACATCGCCCCGCCCCGGGCGGCGGTCGTCGCGACCCGCGAGGCGGTCGGTCTCGACGACGCCAACAGTTACCTGCCCTTCACGGGGCTCACGGTGTTGCGCGAGGCGGTCGGGCGCCGGCTCACCGAGCAGACGGGCCGGGCGTACGACTCGGCGGCCGAGGTCGTCATCAGCTCCGGCGGGCTTGCGGGAATCCTGTCCGCGCTGCTGGCCACAGTAGACGCGGGGGATGAGGTCGTGGTAGCCGACCCGACCTACGCCGGACTACTGCAGCGCATTCGCCTCGTCGGCGCGGTGCCCCGCCAGGTTCCCAGCGTCGTCGTCGACGGGCGGTGGCGGCTCGACACCGACGAGCTCGCCCGGGCGGTCGGTCCCCGTACCCGCGCGCTGCTGTTGATGAGCCCAACCATGCCCAGCGGCCTGGTGCTGACCGAGGACGAGTGGCGCAGCGTGGCCCAGGTGTGCGAACGCAGCGGGGCGTGGCTCATCTACGACGCGGCGATGGAGAAAATTCGCTACGACGATCGCCCCTACCTGCATCCGGCCCGGCTGCCCGAGCTGACGGAGCGGACCATCACCGTCGGCTCGGCCGCCAAGGAGTTCCGCATGATCGGTTGGCGGGTGGGCTGGGTCGTCGCGCCGCGCGCCATCCTCGCCGACATCGCGCAGGCCGTCATCTACAACACGGTCGTGCCGAGCGGTTTCGCGCAACTCGGGGTGGCGGCCGCGCTCACGGATCCCGACGCCGGCGTGGCCGAGGCGGTCGCCGAGTGGCAACGCCGGCGCGACACGCTGCTCGCCCAGTTGGCCGGGCTGCCCGTGGTGGCGCCCGACGGCGGCTGGTCGGCCCTGCTCGACGCCCAGGCCTGCGGCCTCACCGCGCCGGAGCTCTCCCGACGGCTCCTCGACCATGGACGGATCGCGGCGACGCCCATGACGACGTGGGGGGAGCGGGTCGCGCCCCGCTACGTACGCCTGGTGTTCAGCAACGAACCGGTCTCGCGGCTCGAAAGCCTCCGCGAGCGGGTCACCGCGGCCCTGTCGGCGTAGTCCATTGATGCGGTTCAGCGCGGGGAGCCCGGCGAAGGAGTTCAGAAGGGAGGGTGCGATCCGCTCCGGGCGCCCCGCCGACGGCCCGGTAGTCCACAAAGGACTCGGCGTCAGGGCGTGGCGGCGCACTCGGAGGCGGGTGAGCGCGAGACGAGCAGGCCGAGGAGCCAGAGATACCAGGCGACCGAGATCGAGGAACGCGTCGGCGAGGTGGGGAACCGTGACCGGCCACCGAACCCAGCCGAGCACCTGGGCGAACGCTCCGAGGACGCCCATGGCGGTGACCGTACGGCCCGCCGGTGAGAAGGCTCCGCAGACCCGTTCGAGGTAGATCGCCGCCGGGATCAGCAGGAGGCTGCTCGCCATCAGCGCGAGAAACGCTCTCCGTACCGGGACGTCGTTTTCGGCGAACCGGGCCAACGCAACCTCGCCTGGCTCGTCGAGGATGTCCGGCCAACCAAACGACATCGACAGCCAGACGGCGCCGATCGCGGCGAGCACGGCGGCCGCCGCCAGCAGGGTCTCGCTGCCCGGCGATCCGACCGGGTCGGCCGGGGGAGCTGTTCGAGGTACGCGGGCGGGGCGTGGCAAGACGGCGGCGGGCCGTTGGTCCCGGATCGGACACGACCTTCGACCCTCATCGCGGGCCTGCGCCCGACCTAGCGTCGAGGTCATGCATCCGAGGAGAACGGTGTGTGGCTCATGGACGCGCTAGATCTCGCCCGGTGGCAGTTCGGCATCACGACCGTCTACCACTTCCTGTTCGTGCCCATCACGATCGGGCTGTCCGCCCTCGTCGCCGTGCTGCAGACGGTCTGGTACCGCACCGGCAAACCGGAGTACCTACGAGCGACCAAGTTCTGGGGCAAGCTGTTCCTGATCAACTTCGCCATGGGTGTCGTGACCGGCATCGTGCAGGAGTTCCAGTTCGGCATGAACTGGAGCGACTACTCGCGCTTCGTCGGGGACATCTTCGGCGCGCCACTGGCGATCGAAGGGCTCGTGGCGTTCTTCCTCGAGTCCACCTTCCTCGGCCTGTGGATCTTCGGCTGGGACCGCTTGCCCAAGCGGGTGCACCTCGCCACGATCTGGCTGGCGTCGCTGGGCACCGTGCTGTCGGCCTACTTCATCCTGGCCGCGAACTCCTGGATGCAGCACCCGGTGGGCTACACGTTCAACCCGGAGACCAACCGGGCCGAGCTCACCAGCATCTGGGCGGTGCTGACCAACTCCACCACCCTGATCACCTTCCCGCACACCATCACCGCGGCGTTCCTCACCGCGGGCGCGTTCATGCTCGGCATCAGCGCATGGCACCTGCTCCGCAAGCGCGACGCGGACGTCTTCCGGCCCAGTGCCCGGCTGGCCATGTGGGTGATGCTCGTCGCGGGCGCGCTGGTCGCGATCACCGGGGACATCCAGGCCCGGATCATGACCGAGCAGCAGCCCATGAAGATGGCCGCGGCCGAGGCCATGTACTACACATCGTCACCTGCCTCATTCTCGATATTCACAATCGGCACGCTCGACGGCCGGGAAGAGCTGTGGAGCCTGCGTATCCCGGGGCTGACCTCGTTCCTGGCGACCGGCTCCTTCGACGGCCAGGTCGAGGGCATCAACAACCTGCAGGAGCAGTACCAGGCGCTCTACGGGGCCGGTGACTACGTGCCCAACGTGCCCGTCACGTACTGGAGCTTCCGGCTGATGATCGGCCTGGGCCTGCTCGCGGTCGCGCTCGCCCTGGCCGGGCTGTGGCTCACCCGCCGCCGGGCCGCCCAGGACAGCCGCCTGCTCACCTGGGTGTGGCGGTTGGCGCCGTGGGCGATCGGGCTGCCCCTGCTGGCCAACACCTTCGGTTGGATCTTCACGGAGATGGGCCGCCAGCCCTGGACCGTCTTCGGCCTCCTCCGAACCGAGGACAGCGTGTCCCCCTCGGTGACCGCCGGCAGCGTGCTGACGTCCCTGCTGGTCTTCACCGTGCTCTACGGCGTGCTCGCGGTGGTGGAGCTGTTCCTGGTCATCCGGTACGCCAAGGCCGGCGCGCCGCCGATCCCATCGGCCGACGAGGCTGACGCGGACGAGCCGGCCGAACGTCCCCTCACCTTCGCGTACTAAGGCGGCGGCGATGACTCTCAACGATGTCTGGTTCCTCCTCATCGCGGTCCTGTGGATCGGCTACTTCGTCCTCGAGGGCTTCGACTTCGGGGTTGGCGTCCTGCTGCGGGTGCTCGGCCGGGACGAGCCGCACCGCCGGGTGCTGATCAACACGATCGGCCCCGTCTGGGACGGCAACGAGGTGTGGGTGCTCGTCGCCGGCGGCGCCACGTTCGCGGCCTTCCCGGAGTGGTACGCCAGCCTGTTCTCCGGCTTCTACCTGCCGTTGCTGGTCATCCTGGTGGCACTGATCCTGCGCGGGGTGGCCTTCGAGTACCGCGGCAAGGTCGATTCGGACGCGTGGCGCCGGCGGTGGGACACCGCCATCATCGCCGGCAGCGCCGTGCCCGCACTGCTGTGGGGCGTGGCCTTCGCCAACATCGTCCGCGGGGTGAAGCTCGACGCCAACCATCTCTACGTCGGTACGTTCTTCGATCTGCTCAACCCGTACGCGCTGCTGGGCGGACTGACCACCCTGGCGCTGTTCACCACGCACGGCGCGGTGTTCCTCGCGCTCAAGACCGACGGCGACATCCGGTACCAGGCCCGTCGCCTGGCCGGCCGGCTGGGCGTGGTCACCGTCGCGCTGGCCGCGGTGTTCCTGGTCTGGACCCTGGTCAGCCACGACGACAGGGTCACCTGGCTCACCGCCGCCGTGGCCGCGGTCGCGCTCGTCGGCGCGCTTGTCCTCAATGGACTGGGCCGCGAGGGCTGGGCGTTCACCGCCACGGCGGTGACCATCGCGGCGGCGGTCGCCACGCTGTTCATCGCCCTGTACCCGAACGTCCTGCCGTCCACACTGGACCCGGCGAACAGCCTGACCGTGACCAACGCCGCCTCCACGCCCTACACGTTGAAGATCATGACGTGGGTGGCGGTCGTCTTCACCCCGGTCGTGCTGCTCTACCAGGGCTGGACGTACTGGGTGTTCCGCAAGCGGCTGCGGGTGACCGACATCCCGTCGCCGGAGGGGTTGCCGCTGTCGCCGCCGCCCCGGGAGAAGGAAGCCGCGGCTCGATGAAACCGCTCGACCCCCGGCTGCTGCGCCAGGCCCGGTCCACCGGTCGCTATCTCGCCGCCGTCGCGCTCCTGGGCGTGGTGGGTGCGGCCCTGGTGATCCTCCAGGCGGTGCTGCTCGCCGACGCGATCACCCGGGTATTCCTGGGCGGTGCCGGGGTGTCGGAGCTGGTGATCCCGCTGGTGGTGCTGGCCGCGATCGTGCTGGCCCGGTCCGGTCTGGCCTGGGCCGGCGAGGTCGCGGCCTACCGGGCGGCGGCCGGGGTGAAGAGCGAACTGCGGGGCCGGCTGCTGACCCACCTGATGAAGCTGGGGCCCGGTTGGCTGCATGGCGAGCGCACGGGCGAGATGGTCACGCTGGCGACGCGCGGACTGGACGCATTGGACAGTTACTTCTCCCGGTACCTGCCCCAGCTCGTGCTGGCCGCGCTCGTGCCGGCGGCGGTGCTCGCGGTCGTCTTCCCGGCCGACCTCATCGCCGGGGCGACGATCCTGGTGACCCTGCCGCTGATCCCGATCTTCATGGCCCTGATCGGCCTGGCGACCGAGCGGCTGACCCGGCGCCAGCTCCGGGCGCTGACCCGGCTCACGCACCACGTCCTCGAGATTGTCGCGGGCCTGCCGACGCTGCGGGTCTTCAACCGGGCCAAGGCCCAGGTCGCGGCGATCCGGGACCTCACCGCCCAGCAACGCCGCCACGGCATGCGGGCACTGCGGGTGGCGTTCCTGTCCTCGCTGGCGTTGGAGCTGCTCGCCACGCTCTCGGTGGCCCTGGTCGCGGTGGGCATCGGTCTGCGGGTCGTGGACGGGACGCTGGACCTGCGGACGGCACTGATCGTGCTCATCCTGGCCCCCGAGGCGTACCTGCCGCTGCGCCAGGTGGGGGTGCACTTCCACGCCAGCGCGGAGGGCCTGGCCGCCTCGGGCCGGGTGTTCGAGATTCTGGAGACGCCGGTACCGCCGAGCGGGGGTCGCACCGACGTTCCCGACCCCAGCCGGGTACCGATCACGTTCGAGGCGGTGACCGTCCACTTTGCTGACCGGGCCGAGCCCGCCCTGGACAGGCTCGACCTGACCGTCCGCCCCGGCGAGATCCACGCGATCACCGGTCCGAGCGGCTGCGGGAAGTCCACAGCGGCCAATCTGCTGCTCGGCTTCGTCGCGCCCACCGCCGGCCGGATCCGGATCGGCGAGGTCGACCTGGCCGACCTCGATCCGGACGCCTGGCGGCGGCGAGTCGCCTACGTGCCGCAGCGCAGCTTCCTGTTTGCCGGCACGGTGGCCGAGAACATCGCGCTCGGCGCGAGCGACGCGGCGCCGGAGGCGATCGAGCGGGCGGCCGCAGCCGCCGGGCTGTCCGGGCTGCCGGGCGGGCTGTCTGCGCCGGTCGGCGTCCTCTCCGCCGGCCAGCGCCAGCGGGTCGCACTGGCCCGGGCGTTCCTGCGCGACGCGCCGTTGGTCGTGCTCGACGAGCCCACCGCGAACCTGGATCCCGATACCGAGGCCGACATCATCGCCACGATCCGGCGGCTGGCCCGGGGCCGGACGGTCGTGCTGATGGCGCACCGGCCGGCGCTGCAGGCGGTGGCCGACCGGGTGGTGCGCCTGCGTACGGTCCGCGCGGAGGTGACCGCGTGCCCGCCGACCGCACCGGCCG
>JADGGF010000211.1 GCA_019690055.1 Micromonosporaceae bacterium | reverse complement strand
AGCCTGGGGAGCGGTCGTGGGCCCGATCGACATCGGGGAAGATGAGCCGTCTCTTGTGGATGGTGAGGAAATGATCGCCTGGTTCGCCGCCCAGGGCGCGCCGGAGGTGACGCTCGCCCGGTGACACGATGTCCGTGCTCGACATCCGCCATCGGGCGCAAACAGGAGGGCCGCCCCCGTAGCCATGAGGCGTACGAGGGCGGCCCGGGTGATATGGCCAGCAGATGAACAGATCGGGCCGAGGCTCAGCCGGCGACGAAGCCAGGGTCGGCGACAATCTCGACCAGGTCGTCCGGGCTCAGCAGCGTCGCGGCCGGGTCGGTCATGACCGTCACCACACCCCCCTCGGGGAACGCGACCGTGACCATCAGGAACGATTCATTCTCGAAGTGTCGCTCGGCGATCGAGACCGCCGTACCGCCCGGCCCTTCGCGGTCCTCGCAGGTGTCCTGGCCCGACACTGGGGGCGTCGCGGTGGACCACTCGCCCGCGCAGCCACCGAAGAGGCGGCCCATCACACCGCCCGTGGGCCGCGGGCGCGGCGGCGCCAGCGGGCGTACGATGAACACAGAAAGATCCATAGATCCTTGCGGGGCGGTAACCCCGAGCATCGCCATCAGGGCGTCGTAGCCGGGGAAGGCGCCTGCGCCTCCGTCAAGCTGCGGGTATTCGTAGAACAGCTCGGAGTAGTCCGGGTGGTACGACCTGATTGCCACTTCCGGCAACACCGCGGCGATCCGGGTCCGCAGCAGCTCCGACAGGCGGGCGTACCGCTCCTCCGGCGTCTCGTCCGGCGGGACCGACGCCGTGACGCTGGAATCCGGTTCGGCACCCACGCCGCTGGGCGTACGGGCGCTGCCGAGATGGCCGGTGACCACCGTGACACCGAGGACGGCCACGACCACGCCGGCCGTACCGGTCACGGCCGCCGCCCAGCGGCGGCGCCGCGGCCGGCGGCGCTCCCGGGCGATCAGCTCATCGATGTCGGGAAATGGCGGTGGTTCCTCGACGATCGAGGAATCCAGAATGTCACGCAGGCTCACGCTTTCTCTCCCTGAACGACGTGGGGAGCGGCCGCCCGCAGGATCTCCAGCCCACGGGCCGCCTGACTCTTGACGGTGCCCTCCGAGACCCCGAGTAACTGCGCGACCTCCGCGACGGGCATGTCGCAGTAGAAGCGCAGCACCACGATGGCCCGCTGCCGGCGGGGCAGCGCCGTCAGCAGGTCGGCGAGTTCGGCCCGGTCGACGATGGCCGGGTACGGCGAGGCATCCGCCCGGTCCGGTGGCTCGGTGGTGGCCTCCTCGCGCCGCCATGGTCGCCGGCCCTCGTCGAGGAAGGCGTTGGTGAGCATGGCTCGCACGTAGGCGTCGAGGTTTTCCGCTTGTCTGGCCCGGGTCCAGGTGCGGTAAAGCCTCGCCAGGGTGATCGAGACGAGATCGTCGGCCGTGTGCCAGTCGCGGCACAGCAGGTAGGCGGTCCGCCGCAACCGGTCGAGCCGGGCCACCACGAACTCGCGGTACTCGTCTTCCTCTGCCTGCCTCATGCCACCTCCGTGGGGTCTCACCCGAGGGGACGGAACGGCACCGCGGCCAGGTTGAGTCGGACGCCAGGTTTGTTGAGCCAGAGCCAGGGTTGTTGAGCCGGAGCCGAGGGTTCAGGTCAGCAGGTGGGCCCGCATCGCGGTGATGTGGTCGTCCGTGACGCCGATCGACTTGACGTAGGCCTCCACGGACCCGTGGTGTTCGCGCAGCCAGCTCAGGAAACCATGCATCACGGCCGCCGGCGCGGCCGGGAACCGGCTCGGCTCCTTGCCAAGCAGGGCCCGGATGGACGCGTCGGCGGGCTCGCTCAGCGTGTAGTCATGGATGATCGCGTCCTCGTCGACGCCGAGCAGGTAGAGGGTGAGGGCGGCGACGATCCCGGTGCGGTCCTTGCCGGCTATGCAGTGCACCACGAGCGGCGCGGCGTCGGCCTCGGCGATCACGCGTAGGGCCTCGCCGATTCCCTCGCGGGCCTCGATCGCCATCTCGCGATAGCGGTCGATGAGGAAGGCGACCCGATCGTCCGGTCCGGTGTGCTCCGCGGGCGGCCAGAGCTGATGGACAAGATGGATGTGGCGGTAGTCGACGCCGGCGAACGACGGGACACGGCCGAGCTCGGCGACCTCAGTTGGTCGACGCAGGTCGACGACCGTACGGATACCCAGCCCCGCGAACCGCTCGGCGTCGTCGCCGGTAAGTCGGCTCAGGTCGTCCGACCGGAACAGACGCCGCCACGCGACCGTGCGCCCATCAATGGTCGGGTAGCCGCCTAGATCGCGAAAATTGAATACACGACTGAATGGGATGGCGCGGTCGGGCACGCTTGCGATCGTATCGGGCCGACGCTACGCGGTCACTTCCGCACGGGTTGCCGGAGCGGACTCTGCGAGTAACGCGGTTACGGCGTGAGCAGGTGGGCCCGCATCGCGGCGATGTGGTCGTCCGTGACGCCGATCGACTTGGCGTACGCCTCGAGCGAGCCGTGCTCGGAGCGCAGCGCGGCGAGAAAGTTGATCATCGCGCCGGCCGGCGTTACTCCGAACCGGGACAGCCGAATGTTGTGCGCGGCCTGCAGCGCCGGCACCGCCGCCTCACTGAGGGCGTACTCGGCGGCGACCACCTCGTCGGGCACGCCGAGCAGCGACAGGGTCAGCGCCGAGACGATGCCCGTACGGTCCATCCCGACGAAGCAGTGCACCGCCAGCGGTGCGGCCTCGGCTTCGGCGATCGACCGCAGCGCCAGGCCGATCCCCTCGCCCCCGGTGACCGCCATCTCCCGATAGCGCTCCGTCAGGTAGCTGATCCGGCCGGCCAGGTCGGCATAGTCCTCCGGTCCCCACGGCGGGTAGACCAGGTGCGCGTGACGGTAGTCGACGCCGGTGAACTCCGGGATGCGGCCGATCTCGGCGATCTCGGTCGGTCGACGCAGGTCGATGACCGTACGGATTCCCAGTGCGGCGAACCGGTCGGCATCCTCGATAGTGAGCCGGCTGAGGTCGTCGGAGCGGAAGAGCCGCCGCCAGGCGACGGTGCGGCCGTCCCCGGTCGGGTAGCCACCAAGATCGCGGAAATTATATATGCGCCGAAATGGTATTGCCCGCTCCATCACGTCGCGATCATACCGAATCCCCACAAACAGGCGATGATCGAGCAGGCTCGGCTGGGCGGCTAGGCCAATTCGGCCAGCACGCGGTTGACGATGTCCTCGGGAGTCTGTCCGATGGGGACGACGATGGGCTTCTCGTCCGGGCCGGGCTCCTGGAGATCGTTGAACTGGGCCTGGGCGAGGGCCGGCGGAAAGAAGTGGCCAGTGCGATTGGCGAGACGGTCCGCGATCTCCCGCGGCGTGGCCTTCAGGTAGACGAAGCGCAGACCGGGGTCCGCGGTCCGCAGACGGTCGCGATACATCCGCTTGAGCGCGGAGCAGGCCACGATGCCGGGCTCGCCCCGGCGCGCCGCGATCCAGCCCGCGACCCGGTCCAGCCATGGCCAACGGTCGTCGTCCGTCAATGGGATGCCAGCCGCCATGCGGGCGACGGACTCGGGCGAGTGCAGATCATCGGCGTCCAGGAACGGCCACCCCGCGTGGGCAGCGATGGCCCGACCGACCGTCGTCTTGCCGCTGCCGGAGACCCCCATCACCACCACGGGACCGCTCACGCGCCGAGCCTAGCCGGTCCGCGCGGGTGTCCCGGACCTGTCGTGGGCGGGTCGGCCGCAGGCCGCTCCCAATATCCGGGATTGCGGGCCCACGACGCCGTTGCCGTGCCAGAATCACCTTCGTGAGGACGATCCTCATTATCAGCTAGCGCGCGCACCGATACGACTGGGGCGCGCGCAGACCTCTCGCATCCGCGAGGGGTCTTTTTGTTGTGCGCCACCAACGCGTGCGGTCCGCTTTTCATGATCGGGAGGACCATCATGACCGCGTACCAGGTCTTCGACACCACCCTGCGCGACGGTGCCCAGCGAGAGGGCATTTCGTACTCGGTGGTGGACAAGCTGGCCGTGGCGCGCCTGCTGGACGAGGTGGGGGTCGGCTTCATCGAGGGCGGCTGGCCCGGAGCCATGCCCAAGGACACCGAGTTCTTCGCCCGGGCGCGCACCGAGCTGGATCTCAAGCACGCGATCCTGGTCGCCTTCGGCTCGACCCGACGAGCCGATCTGGCCGTGGACAAGGATCCTCAGGTCCGGGCGCTGCTGGACGCGCAGACGCCGGCGGTGTGCCTGGTGGCGAAGTCGGACGTCCGGCACGTGGAGCGTGCGCTGCGCACCACACGGGAGGAGAACCTCGCCATGGTGCGCGACTCGGTCTCCTTCTTCCGCGCCGAGGGCCGGCGGGTCTTCCTCGACTGTGAACACTTCTTCGATGGGTTCCGCTTCGATCCCAAGTACACGGCCTCGGTGGCCGCGGCGGCGATCGAGGCGGGCGCCGAGGTCGCGGTGATGTGCGACACCAACGGCGGGATGCTGCCCTCGATGGTGACCCGGGCCATCGGGGATGTGGCCGACCGCCTCGCCGTCCTCCTCGGCCTGCCGCTCGATGAGGTGATGACCAGGCTCGGCATCCACTGCCAGAACGACACCGCCTGCGCGGTCGCGAACACGGTCGCCGCCGTCGAAGCCGGCGTGCGGCACTTCCAGTGCACCGCCAACGGCTACGGCGAACGGCCGGGCAACGCCGACCTGTTCGCCACCGTCGCCAATCTGCAGCTCAAGCTCGGGCTCCCCATCCTGCCGGAGGGGTGCCTGGAAAAGATGGTGCGGGTGTCCCACGCCATCGCGGAGATCGCGAACCTCGCCCCCGACACCCACCAGGCTTACGTCGGGGCCGCCGCCTTCGCTCACAAGGCGGGGCTGCACGCGAGCGCGATCAAGGTGGACCCGGTGCTCTACAACCACATAGACCCGGCCATCGTCGGCAACGACATGAGGATCCTGGTGACCGAGATGGCCGGCCGGGCCTCCGTCGAGCTCAAGTCCCGTGAGCTCGGGGTGGACCTGGCCGACCATCCGGACACGCTGACCCGGGTGACCAAGCGCATCAAGGAGATGGAGGCGGCCGGCTGGTCGTTCGAGGCGGCCGACGCCTCGTTCGAACTGCTCGTCCGGGAGGAGCTGGGCGAGGAGGTCACCCCGTTCCAGGTCGAGTCCTACCGCGTGATCGTCGAGCACCGGGAGGACGGCGGGGTCGTCTCCGAGGCGACGGTGAAGCTGCGGGTCGGCGGGTCGCGGGTCATCGCCACCGCCGAGGGCAACGGTCCCGTCAACGCCCTCGACCGCGCGCTGCGCGACGCACTCACGCCGCACTTCCCCGCGCTGGCCGGGTTCGAGCTCGCCGACTTCAAGGTGCGGATCCTCGAAGGCTCCCACGGCACGGGTGCGGTGACCCGGGTGCTGGTCGAGACCCGCGGCGCCGACGGCCGCGACTGGGTGACGGTAGGCGTGCACGAGAACGTCGTCGACGCGAGCTGGCGCGCCCTCATCGACGCCGTCTCGTACGGCCTGCTCCGGGGCTGACCGCAGCACTCCGAGCCCTTCGCTCGCCGTCGCTCCGGCCGCACGGCTTTGGTTGGCCGGACTCGGCTCGGCGTGTCGGTACGGATGTGCATATAGGCACACCGAGCCATGCCGGGTCGTTGGCCGGCGCGCGGGCGCAGGATCCGGTGGGTCGGTACGTCGTACGTCAGTGTGAATTGTGCTTGCTCCGGCGTGTGGCGCCCAGGTTGTCGTACCTGTGTTCTATTCTCGTAGGCGTGGATGCGCAGCGGGGAGCGTCCAGCTCGGCGGTGAATGAGCGGCCGAGGACCGTGCCGGCGGGGATCATCGATCTTCCGCCGGGGCGGGAGTTGGCGGTGTTGTTGGAGTCGGTCGATCAGACTGTGGTCGATGCCGACGAGTTGGAGCACGTGTTGCGGGCGCGGGCGCGGCAGATCTGGCATCTGCAGGCGGAGTTGATGGTCGATCTGTACCTGACCGCGCAGGCGCTTCGGCAGCGGATCGGTATGTCGGAGCCGCCGACGTTGCGGCGGCGGCACACCTGTGAGTATGTGGGGTGGCGGCTGGGCTGGTCGGCTCGGTGGGCGCAGGCGCAGCTGGATTTGGCGGATGCGTTGTTGACCCGGTTTCCGGATGTGTTCGCCGCGATGCAGGAGGGGCGGTTGGATCCGGCCCGGGCGGCGGCCTTCGTCGAGTTACTGTCCGGTGTGGACGATGAGGCGACGGTACAGTGGATCGTGGACCGGTTGCTACCCAAGGCGCCGCGGTGGACGTTGGCGGAGCTGCGGGAGCGATTGCGGTATCACGTGCATCGTCGGGCGCCGCAGGCGGCTAAGCAGCGCGGCCAGAAGCGGGTGGCGGCGCGGGATGTGCAGCTTCGGGAAGAGCCGGACGGGACGGCGTCGCTGACGGGGGTGGGGTTGCCGGCGCATCGGGCGGTGGCCGCGTTCGACCGGGTGGATCGGCTGGCCGGGCGGCCCGCGCCGCTGGTGACGGCCGGACCCTGGCCCAGCTGCGGGGGGGATGCGTTTTGCGACCTGCTGGCCGGGGTCCCGTTCCAGGTCACGCCGAGCGTCGATCCGCTCACCACGGCGGCCGACGCCGACCACCCCCAACCCGACCAGAACGACCGCGCCCCCGGCTCAGGCCGTAGCTCCGATTCAGGCTCGGACGGGTGCGTGGGTGGCGGTGACGAGGTGGGGCCGGAACCGCCCGACCCCACCGACCTGATTGATGAGTACGAATACGAGTGGTGGTTCGGGCACACCGACCACGACCAGCGGTGGGTCGACCACCACCGGACCGACCCCCACCACTCCGACACCGCCCAGACCGGCCGTGCCCAGACTGGGCATGACCAGATCGGCCGTGCCCAGACTGATTCTGACCGGACCGACCGTGACCCGGTGGACGGCGGCCGAGTCGACCAGGCCCCACCTACATCATCGACCGCCGACGATTCCCGGTCTGAAACAGGGAATCGCAGCGGTGCGGCGCCCCGTGTCGCAGCGGCGGCCGGTGCCGGGTCGGTGGGTCGGGTTCGCGGGTCGGCGGTTACGTCGACGGCGACCGATTCCCGGTTTGAAACAGGGAAACGGCCTGGCGACCCGGCGGCCGGTGCCGGCGCGACCGCGGGCCGCCCGAGCGGAACGGGAGATCAGGGCCGTACGCCGACAGCTGCTTCGACGGCTACCAATTCCCGGTTTCAAACAGGGAATCGGGCCGGCGCGGTGCTGGCGGGGGACCGGTGCGGGCGCTGCGGCGGCCAGCTGGCACCGCGCCCGGGGGTGCTGCACGTCAGCGTCAAGCTGACCACACTGCTCGGCCGCGACGACCATCCCGGTTTGCTGGCCGGCTTCGGGCCGATCCCGGCCGACGCCGCCCGCCAGCTCGCCGACGACCCGGTCCTCGCCCCGCTCTGGCGGTGGTCGGTCTTCGACCCCCACGGAGACCTGCTCCACCACGGCACCAC
>JADGGF010000210.1 GCA_019690055.1 Micromonosporaceae bacterium | reverse complement strand
GGACCGCCACCGCCGGTGTCGCCACCCGCTTCGCCCGCTTGCCCTGCCCCCGCCGAGCCATGCCGACACTCTACCCCAGGCCTACGACAAATGTTCGGACCAGCACGCCGCACGCCGGAAAACGGCCACAACCGCTTCACGGCACACCTACGTCCACAGTGGACATCACTACCGGCGCGGTCAGCCAACGCACCGGTCCGTGACCGGGTGCGACATTCCCAGCGAGGTGGTTACGCGTCGATGGCGAATCGCCGGAGCCGGGCGGTGCCGAGGGCGTTGAGCCCGCCGACCCAAAGCAGGGCCATCACCATCCACTGTGGCCAGGCCAGGCCCGACATGTCGCCCGACAACAGACGCTGCACGCTGGCGAAGGGCGTGAGCCACGGCTGCGCGGCCGTAAGGAAACCGAGTCCGAGGAGGAACCAGAGGCCGAGCGGGACCACGATCGTGGCGGCGCAAGCGATCACCGGGTGGCGCAGCAGCAGCCCGAACCCGGTGCCGACGAACTGGGCCACGACGCAGACGAGCAGGCAGCCGAGCACGTCCCCGCCCCGGACCAGGCACCGACCCCGCCGGATGTACCGGCGGCGCCAGACGCACCGGCGGCGCCAGACGCACCGCCCGGCGACACCGCGACGGCGATCGCCGACGCCGCCCCGCCGAGGGCTCCCGCGGCCACGGCGATCAGGGCGGCGGCCACCAGCATCGGTCCGACCCGGCCCGGGCCACCGCCGGTCCGGTACAGATCCACGGCGAGCAGGGCCCCGAGGAAGGGCAGCGGGATCGTCATCACACTCAGCGTTGCCGAGCAGACCGCGGCGAGGGTCCGATCGGACGGATCGCCCGCTGCCGCCATGAGGACCGGGACGGCGAGTCCCAGGAACACCGTGACGGCGATGATCGCCAGGCGCGCCCGGGTCGCCGTCGCCCGGTGCCCGGCCGACCGGAGAGCGGCACCGAACCCGCCATGAGGTGTAGCTAGGTCACCCGGCATCGCGACCCCGTACTGTCGATGGTTGAC
This sequence comes from Micromonosporaceae bacterium, assembly GCA_019690055.1. GTDB lineage: Bacteria > Actinomycetota > Actinomycetes > Mycobacteriales > Micromonosporaceae > DATBGZ01. The sequence goes on along the minus strand of JADGGF010000210.1, from coordinate 6,498 downwards.
CATCGACAGTACGGGACACGACCCGGATCCTGCTGCCCCGACCGCTCAGGAGGCCAGCCGAGCCAGCTCTTCCTCCACGATGGACTCGTCCAGCTTGCGGAAGACGGGCGTCGGTGGCTTGAGCGGCCGGCCGACCTCGATCGGCACCGACTCCCAGCGGGCGCCAACCTTGTAGTTGCCCGTGATGATCGGGTAGTCGGGGCCACCGTCCAGGTCGGACACCTCCCGCAGCTCCGGCATCGGCGCGTGGATCCCCGTGCCGCCCATCAGCTCGTGGATCTTCTGTGCGGAGTGCGGCAGGAACGGCGTGAGCAGGGTGTTGCAGTCGCTGACCACCTGCAGCGCCACGTGCAGGATCGTGCCCAGCCGCTCCCTGTCCTCCTTGAGCTTCCAGGGGGCCTGGTCGGAGAAGTACTTGTTGGCGTCGGCGACGACCCGCATCGCCTCGCCGATCGCCGCCTTGAGGCGGTGGTGCTCGATCAGCTCACCGACCTTGGCGAACGCCGCCTTCGCCGTGGCGAGCAGCGTACGGTCGGCCTCGGTCAGCTCGCCGGCCGGCGGGATGGCCCCGAAGTTCTTGGCCGCCATCGAGATCGAGCGGTTGACCAGGTTGCCCCAGCCAGCGACGAGCTCGTCGTTGTTGCGGCGCCGGAACTCGGCCCAGGTGAAGTCGGTGTCGGTGGTCTCCGGTCCGGCGACTGCCACGAAGTACCGCAGCGCATCCGCGTCGTACCGGGAGAGGAAGTCTCGCACGTAGATGACGACCCGGCGCGAGGAGGAGAACTTCTTGCCCTCCATCGTCAGGTACTCGCTGGAGACCACCTCGGTCGGCAGCGCCAGCCTCCCGAACGTGCCGGGCTCGCCACCCTTGTCGCCCTCGCCGTTGTAGGCGATCAGCTCAGCCGGCCAGATCTGCGAGTGGAACGTGATGTTGTCCTTGCCCATGAAGTAGTAGGACTTGGCGTCGGCGTCCTTCGCCCACCACCGTCGCCACGCGTCCGGGGTGTCGCCGAACCGCCGAGCCCACTCGATCGAGGCCGACAGGTACCCGATGACGGCGTCGAACCAGACGTAGAGCCGCTTGTTCGGGTTGTCCTCCCAACCGGGCAGCGGCACAGGGATACCCCAGTCGATGTCCCGCGTCATCGCCCGGGGCCGGACGTCGTCCAGCAGGTTCAGCGAGAACTTCAACACGTTCGGCCGCCAGTCCGACCGCGACTTGAGCCACTCGCCCAGCGTGCTCGACAACGCCGGCAGGTCGAGGAAGAAGTGCTCGGTCTCGATGAACTCCGGTGTCTCCCCATTGATTCGGCTACGCGGGTTGATGAGGTCGACCGGGTCGAGCTGGTTGCCGCAGTTGTCGCACTGGTCGCCCCGGGCCCCGTCGTACCCGCAGATCGGGCAGGTGCCCTCGATGTAGCGGTCGGGCAGCGTACGCCCGGTCGACGGGGAGATCGCGCCGCGGGTCGTTTGCTCGATCATGTACCCGTTGCGGTGCACGGTCCGGAAGAGCTCCTGGGCCACCGCGTAGTGGTTGCGCGTCGTGGTCCGGGTGAACAGGTCGTACGACAACCCGAGCGCGACCAGATCCTCGGCGATCACCCGGTTGTAGCGATCGGCCAGCTCCCGCGGCGTGACCCCTTCCTTCTCCGCCTCGACCAGAATCGGCGTGCCGTGCTCGTCCGTGCCGGAAACCATGAGCACCTCGTGCCCGGCCATGCGCATGTACCGGGCAAAGACATCGGAGGGGATGCCGAAGCCGGACACATGACCGATATGGCGGGGCCCGTTGGCGTACGGCCAGGCCACCGCGGCGAGGTAGGCACTCATGCCGCCCAGCCTAGTGAGCACGGCCGGCTCACGGCGACCGGATACCCCTCACCGTTTATCCCGTCACGAACCCGACGAACGGGACGGGGTGCCGGCATCGACGAGGTAGCCGACCGCCTCAACCGCGGGCCCTGAGCGGCGCGGCTCGCCGCCCCGACTCCGCACCAACATCCGGCCGTCCGCGATCTCCGGAGCACCGGCCGGGTCGTCCGTAGACTCGGCCTCGTGGCCGAGATCGTGCAGCTGCTCGCCTCGCCCGTGCACCGGTTCGAAGGCCGTCCCGCCGACGGGCCCGCACCCGCGCCACCGGGCGAGTTGGTCGAACAGGTTCAAATCCGAGCAGGCCTGGGCATCGTCGGAGATCGATACTTTGGCCAACCCGCGCACCGCGACGCCTCAGTGACGGTGATCGCTGCGGAATCCCTCCCGCCGGGCGCCGACCTGACCCACGTCCGGCGGAACATCCTCCTGTCCGGCGTCGCGGTGGACGAGCTGGTTGGGCACACGCTGACGCTCGACTCCGGTGCCGGGCCGGTGCGGCTGGCCGTGCGCCGCGCCGCCAATCCATGCGCTTGGATGGATGTGACCATGGGGGCGGGCGCGTGGCGTCGCCTGCGCGGCCGGGGTGGTGTCCGCTGTACGCCTCTGGACGACGGACTGCTGCGCGTCGGGCCGGTGACCGTCACGATCGACCCCCCGCCACCCACTGACTAAAGCGGCCTCGGGTCACACGAGAGTTACTACTCATACTCGCGGTGCATGAGTTGGCGGGCCGCCTCGGCGATCGATCCGGACAGCGACGGATAGATGGTGATCGTGTGGGCGAGCTGACTCACCGACAGGTGGTTCTCCACCGCCATGGCGATCGGCAGGATCAGCTCGCTCGCTTTCGGCGCCACGACCACACCCCCGATGACGGTGCCGGAACCGCTGCGACAGAACAACTTGACGAACCCGTCGGTGAGGTCGGACATCTTGGCCCGGGCGTTGCCGGCCAGCGGCAGCATCACGCTCCGCCCGGGCACGCGACCTGAGTCCACATCGGACTGTGAGACGCCGACCGTGGCGAGCTCGGGGTCGGTGAACACGTTCGCCGAGACTGTCTGCAACCACAGTGGACTGACTGCCTCGCCGAGCGCGTGCCACATCGCGATCCGCCCCTGCATGGCGGCCACGCTCGCCAACGCGAGCACGCCCGTGCAGTCGCCGGCGGCGTAGATGCCGGGGATGTTGGTCCGCGACACGCGGTCGACCGTGACGTGCCCCGACGGGGACAGCGCGACGCCGTACTCGGCCAGGCCCAGGTTCGCCGTGTTCGGCACCGACCCGACCGCCATCAACGCATGGGAACCCGCGACCGTACGCCCGTCGTCGAGGGTCACCAGCACCCCGTCGGAGGTCCGGGTGATCGCCGAGGCCCGGGATTTGCTGAGCACGTTCATCCCCCGGGCCCGGAACACCCGCTCGATGACGTTGGCGGCGTCGGGGTCCTCGTGCGGCATCACCCGGTCGCGGGACGAGACGAGCGTGACGTCGACCCCGGCGGCGAGGTAGGCGCTGGCGAACTCGGCCCCGGTCACGCCCGACCCGACCACGATCAGGTGCGACGGCAACTCGTCGAGGTCGTACACCTGGCGCCAGCTGAGGATGCGCTCGCCGTCGGGTTCGCAGCGGGGCAGTATCCGCGGGGTCGCCCCGGTGGCGATCAGGACGGTGGTGGCCCGCACCTCGTACGGCGCGCCGGCGGCCGGCTCGATGACCACCGGGTGGTGGTGTCCGGGTGCGTGGGTACCGAGCCGGGCCCGACCGCGGATGAGCTCCACCCCGGCCGCCTCGAGCTTGCCGGCGATGTCGGCGGACTGGGCCAGCGCCAGCCGCTTCACCCGGGCGTGCACCACTGCCGGGTCGAGGCTGACCGCCGCCGGATCCGCGACCCGCACCCCCAGCCGCTCCCCGTGCCGGAACGCGGTGACCGCCTCGCAGGAGGCGATGAGGGTCTTCGAGGGGACGCAGTCCGAGAGCACGCAGGCGCCGCCGGCCCCGTCCGCCTCGACCACGGTGACCTCGGCGTCCAGCTGCGCGGCGACCAGAGCGGCCTCGTACCCGGCCGGCCCGCCACCGATGATCACAACCCGCGCCATGCCACCGAACTCCCGTCGCGTCCCCGCCGATTACCGTGCGTTGGCATTCTCCCGCACGTCGTCGTGCACTATCGTCACTGCGTGAGTTTGTACGCCGCGTACGGCTCGAACCTCGATCCCGGGCGAATGCGGGCATATTGCCCCCGTTCGCCGCTGGTCGGCACCGGGTGGATCGAGGGATGGCGCCTCACGTTCGCCGGTGAGGACCTCATGGGATATGAGGGCGCGGTGTGCACGATCGTCGAGTCCGACACTGTCGGTGACCGTGTCTTCGTCGCTCTGTACGATGTGGACGCCCAGGACGAGGCGGTCCTCGACGAGATCGAGGGCGCCGTCGCCGGCACCTACCGGAAGCTGCACGTCCGGGTGGTGACCCTGGACGGCGAGGTCACCTCGTGGGTCTACGTCTTCGACGGGTACGAGGGTGGCCTGCCGACAGCCTGGCTGATCAACGAACTCGCGACCGCGGCCCGGAAGGCCGGTGCCCCGGACGACTACATCGAGGCGATCCGCCTGCGTCCCACGCGGACGGACACTGTCGACTGACCGCGCACGCCCGTACGTCGTCTGACCGTACGGCATCTGATCGTACGTTCGGTGACCGTACCCGCAGTGACCGTACGTCTGGTGACCGTACGTTCAGGGGGATTCGTCGGCTGTGGTCAGACCGACGCCGCGGCGCGCGCCGCCGCGGTGAGGCGAGTGACCAGTTCCACCCGTTCGGCCGACGTCAACCCCGCCAGCGCCCGGCCCATCATGCGGTCCGCCAGCGCGGCGGCCAGGGCGTACCGGCGCAGGACGGAGAGCCGGGAGGGAAACGGCGGGGTCCAGCCGAACGTGAGGGCCTCCTGCTCGCCCTCGGGCCCGGCGATCAGCAGCTCCACCGGCTCCAGGCCCACGGCCCGGCTCCCCAACAGCAGCGCCGCCGTCCGGAACTCACTGAGTGCGTGCAGGGCGAGGGCGACCCGGGCACCGTCGCTGTCGACGGCGGTTGTCCTGATCAGACGCCGGGTCGCCGCGAAGATCGGCATCGCAGTCGCGTCGGCGCCCGTGACCACGCGATCGAGCAGCTCGACCAGGCGGGCGTCCACGACCCCGGAGAGCCGCCGCTCGCCCCAGGACGCGCACTCGGCGAGACGGGCGACCGCGACCGCCGCGGGTCCGACTCGTCCGGCCGCCTCCCACCCGGCCCGGAGAGCCTCCGGCGCGATCAGGCCGAGCGCCGCGACGACCGTCTCGGGATCCACGTCGTCCCCGAGCACGCCACCGCGACCGGCCACCACGAAGGCCCAGGCCGACAGCCGCAGCTCGCGCGCCCGGTGCAGCGTCCGCTGGTCGGTCGACCACGCGGCCTCCACTTGTTCCGACAGCCGGGCAATGGACGCAGCAGCCATGTCGGGCGTCATGGCTGTGGATTCTGCCCCGATGGTCAGGGCAGCGGAATCGACTGACGGACAAGCCGGGTTGATTTGTTACCACTGTGGATTCAGCCCGAGATCCGGTCAGCGGAACCTATTGGCGGTGGGCCGGCATCAAACGCGTTACCGTGCCGCCCACGCCGACCCGAAGGAGCCCCCATGGCCGCATCCCCTCGCCGCCGCGCGACGTCCGTAACCGGGTTCAGCCGAACGGCCGTTGTCACCGGAATTACCCTGCTGATCGGCGTGATCGGCGTGACCGGCTGTGCGGCGGACGCACCAACCGACGCCGGCGGTGCGCCCGCTGAGGCCCCCGCGCCCGCCGTCGTGGACGGTGGCGAGCGCGCGGGCGCCGACGTCGGCACCGATGCTGGCGCACCCACACCGGTACAGGAACGGGCGCTGATCTACACCGGATCCGTCACCGTGCAGGTGGAGTCCGTCGCTTCGGCGGCCGACGAGGCGATCGCCATCGTCGTCGGCCTGAACGGCATCGTGGCCGGGGACAACCGAACCATCGAGGACGAGAAATCGCAGGCGACGCTGGTTTTCCGGGTACCCGCCGACCGCTTCGCGTCCACTCTCGACAGACTCGCCCGCCTCGGCACCGAAGAGAGCCGGCAGGTGCAGGCCCAGGACGTGACCGAGCAACTGGTCGACCTGGATGCCCGGATCGCCACGCAGCAGGCCAGCGTCGACCGCGTGCGCGAGTTGCTGGCGCGGGCCCAGACGATCGCGGAGATCGTGTCGCTGGAGAGCGAACTTACGCGCCGGCAGGCCGAACTCGACTCGCTGACCCAGCGACGGGCGACGATGGCCGGGTTGGTGGACCTGGCCACCATCACGCTCATCCTGCACGGCCCGTCCGGCTCGACCGACGAGGAACCCGAGACCGGCTTCGTCGCCGGGCTCCGCGCCGGCTGGGCGGGCCTGCTCGTCTCGCTGGAGATCCTGCTGACCCTGACCGGATGGCTGCTGCCCTGGGCCGTCGTGTTCGGCCTGCCGGTGCTCGTGATCGTGCTGGCCGTCCGGCGCCGCCGCCGGCGTCAGCGCGCGGCCACCCCGCCCGCCCCGACGCTGGCCCGTCCCGTGGTGGGACCGCCCACCGG
>JADGGF010000209.1 GCA_019690055.1 Micromonosporaceae bacterium | reverse complement strand
ACGGGGACCCGGGAGGGGGCGGCGACGCGGGCGTCACGGTCACGGTCAGCGGATGCGTGTTGGCGATGTTGCGACACTGCGGCACCAGCTCGATCTCGTAGCGGCCCGCGGCCAGCGTCAGCAGAGCCGCAGTGCCGTAGTCAATGGTGAGGACCGCCTGGCCGGCCACCACGACCTCGGCGGGCACGCCCACGTGATTGGCGACCACGACCGCCGTGCCCTCGGACACCTCCAGGCCATTGACGTCGGGACGAGACCCACAGGCGTTGGGAGGAGAGCCGATCGCGGTGAACGTGGCGGTCGGGGGATCGGCCGCGTGCGCCAGCCCGCCCGCGAACAGCCAGGCCACGACACCGCCGATGATCAGTCCCCACGCCCACATCCGGTGCCGCGCCTGAACCATGTGTTCGCCTCCCCAACACACATCCGGATGGGCGCCCAGGCAAGCGCCATCGCCCTGCGTCAACGCGCCACCGTTCAACGCGCCACGGCCGCCACGGTAACGACCCCCCGCGCGACACGCCGAGCCGTTGTCGGTCGGCGCGGCGACGAACACCCGCGTTCGCCGCCGGCAACCGTCGGCGGCGCGAGCCGGGGTGGGACAGGCGCACGCCCTCGGGGCGCACGAGCGGGTCGGGGATGTCAGCGCCGGGTCGTAGGCTCGCCGGTATGCAGACGCGCATCGGTGCCCACGTCGACTCCGCCGACCCGTTGGCGGCCGCGCAGGCCTGCGGGGCCGAGGTGATCCAGTTCTTCCTCTCCGATCCGCAGAGCTACAACGCACCGACGCCTCACCCGCACGCGGACGCGATCCGGGCCAGCGGGCTGGACGTCTTCATCCACGCGCCGTATCGGCTCAATGTGGCGACGACGAACAACCGCATCCGTGTCCCGAGCCGCAAGCTGCTCGCGCAGCACGCGCAGGCCGCCGCCGAGATCGGGGCGAAGGGACTGGTCGTCCACGCGGGCCACGTCGACCGCGGCGCGGACATGGCGGCCGGGTTTGCGAACTGGCGCAAGACCTTCCTCTATGCCCAGGAGAGCGGCGGCTTCCCGCTGCCGATCCTCATCGAGAACACGGCCGGCGGTGACAACGCCTGTGGCCGGCGTTTCGACGCGCTGGCCCGGCTGTGGGACGCGGTGGGCGAGTTCGGGGCCGGCTTCTGCCTCGACACCTGTCACGCCCACGCCGCCGGCGAGGACCTGGCGGGCATCGTCGACCGGGTGCTGGCGATCACAGGACGGATCGACCTGGTGCACGCCAACGACTCCCGGGACCCGTTCAACTCCGGCGCGGACCGGCACGACAACCTCGGCAAGGGTCAGATCGATCCGCAACTGATCATCGACGTGGTTCGCGCCGCTGGCGCTCCGGCCGTGGTCGAGACGCCGGCCGCCGGCCACGCCGCCGACATCGCCCTGCTCCGGTCCAACCTCGCCGCGTGACCCGCCCGCGCACCCCCGGGCCCGCTGGCCGGGCGTGGTCGGCCCGCGCCCGGATGTCCCCCGTGTGGACGGCCCTGTGGCGCGGGCTGCGGCACGAGTGGACGCTGGCCGCTCTCGCCGCGGTCGCGCTCGCGCTGGTGTTGAACCGGGGCGCTCTGGCCGAGCCGACCCGCACACTGCCCCGCGATATCTGGGACCCGTCGCTGGTCGCCTACCTCATCGCCTGGACAGGTCACGCGCTGCGCCACGACCCGGCGGGCCTGTGGCACCTCAACGCCTTCTATCCGGCGCCGTACGGTCTGGCCTACTCCGACTCTCTGCTGGGCTACGCCCCCTTCGGTCTGATCGGCACCGGCCCCGAGGCGGCCGTGCTGCGTTACAACCTGATCTACGTCGGGGCGTACGCGCTGGTGCTGTTCGGGGGCTACTGCCTGGCCCGCCAGCTCGGGCTGCGTCCCGGGCCGGCGGCGCTGGTGGGTGTCGCGCTCGTCGCCGCGCCCTGGCGGCTGGCCCAGGCCGGCCACCTCCAGGTCCTCTCCACGGGCGGCATCTTCCTGTCCCTGGCGATGCTCGCCCGCGGGCACGGGGTGCGGTGGCTCCAACCACCCGGGCAGGGGCAACCGGAACCGGGGACACCGAGACAGGCACCGCCGGTGCGGCCCGGGTGGGCGCTCGCGGGGTGGCTCGTGGCGACCTGGCAGCTCAGTCTCGGCTTCGGCATCGGTCTGCCGTTCCTCTACGTCCTGCTGGGTTGCCTGCTCGGCGGCGTGGTGGTGTGGGCGATCCGGCACCGCGACGAGCTGGCGGCGGGCCGGCCGATGTCACACCGATGGCGGTCGGCGCTTCCGCCACGGGCCCTGTTGGCCGCCGACCTCGGTGGCGGCCTGGTCTTCGCCGGGGTCGCCCTGCTGCTCGCCCAGCCCTACCTGCGCGTGCTCGAGCTCTACCCGTACGCGCGGCGGGGCCCCGCCTGGGTCGAGCTCTACTCGCCACCACTGACCGGCCTGTTCCTCGCCCCCGCCGAGTCAACGATCTGGGGCCAGGCGCAGTCCGCGGCGCGCGAGGCGCTGACCGTCCCCGGAGAGATGGCGCTGCTGCCCGGTTTCGTCCTCTACGCGCTCGCCGCCACCGGCCTGGTCTACTCGGTGTGGCCCCGTCACGTCCGGATCGGCCTCGCCGTCGGCGTGGTCGGGTTCGCCGTGCTCTGCCTCGGCACCAACGGACCCGCCGGCGGCCGCTTCGGCTACCTGGCCCTGCTGCACCTGCCCGGTTTCGAGGCGATCCGCACCCCCGGCCGCCTCATCCTGTGGGTGACCCTGCTGCTCGCTCTGCTCGGAGCGGGAGCCCTGGGCTCGCTGCGGACCACGCCGCTCGTCCGGCCGGCGACCGCGGCCCGCGGCACGGCGGCCCACGCCATCGCCGTTCACGCCGCCGTGGTCCTGGCCGTCGCGGCCGTGCTCGTCGAGGGACGGGGCGCGATCCCGAACGTACCGGTGCCCCCCGCCCCGCCCACCTTGTCCACTGTGGAGGCACCGTATTTGGTGCTGCCCACGCATGAGGTCGTGGACATGAACGTGATGCTCTGGTCGACCGACCGGTTCGCCCCGGTCGTCAACGGCGGTAGCGGCCTGGTGCCGGCCGAGCTGCGCCAGGTGCGCGAGGTGGTGGCCACCTTCCCGGACCCGGCGAGCGTCGCCCACCTGCGCGCGATTGGCGTGCGCAGCGTGGTCGTGCTGCGCAGCCGGGCCGTCGGCACGCCGTACGCCAACGCGGACGTGGTACCGATCAACGGCCTGCCCCTGACCCGCCAGGTGTACCCCGACGCGGTCGTCTTCACGATCCAGCCGTGACCCGCCCGTCGGCCGGACCCGCTACGCGACGGGTGCCCCGGCCGACGTTCGGTCGACCGCCCCGCGCAGTCGCGCGACCCCATCGCCCAGGCGCTCGTGCAGCCACACGCGGGACGCGTCGATCCACCAGCCGTCGCGGGCGCCGGCGAACGCGCCGCCGTCAGGGTCGTCCCCGTAGGTCGCCCACACCAGGTCGTGACGGGGCACGAGCACATCGCGCACCACGAAGATCGCGAGCAGCAGCAGCGCCCACCAGCGGCCGGCCGAGATGTACACGTAGATCGACTCGGGCATGACGGAGACGCCCTGCAGGTTGAGCAGGTGCGCGTAGAAGCCCAGGAAGTAGGCGATCTCCGCGGCTTGCCAGACGAGGAACGCGCCCCACCGCGGCCGGGCCAACACGGCGAGCGGAATCAGCCAGAGCACGAACTGCTGCGACCACACCTTGCTGGTGAGCAGGAACGCCGCCACGACCAGGAAGCTGAGTTGGGCCAGCCGTGGGCGGCGCGGCGCGAGCCAGGCGATGATCGCGATGGCCGCGCAGCAGAGCCCGAAGAGCACGTAGCTGACCGTGTTGAGCGAGTCAGTGTGGCGAGCCAGGTCGACGAACGGCTGCAGACCGAGGCACTCCTGCCCCTCGACGCAATCCGACCGCAGCGGGAATGGCCACTCCTTGCCGATGTACCAGAACGTTCCCCAGTCGACCGGCCGCTCACTGCTGAGGACGAAGAACCGGGACCACCCGTCGCGGGCGACGAGGAACGGGTAGGCGTTCACCGCCGCCCACGTCGCGGCCGCGGTGCCGATCGTGGTCGCGGCGGCACGGACCCGGCCGCTGCGGATGGCCAGCACGATCAGCGGGCCGGCGAGGAAGAGCGGATAGAACTTCGCCGCGACCGCGAGCCCCAGCATCACTCCGGCCAGCACCGGCCGTTGCCGGGACCACGCAAGAAAGTAGAACGCGGTCAGTGCCACCGCCAGCAAGTCCCAGTTCACGGTGGCGGTCACGACGAGGGCTGGGGCAAGCACGAAGAGCAGCGCATCCCAGGGCCGTCGTCGGCGCAACGCGAGCGTCACCGCGATCGCGGCGAGCCCGAAGGCCATCAGGACCAACGCGGTGATGGTGTAGAACGCCTGCCCCTGGTTGAGGTCGGGCCGGTCCTGCGCGATCGCGTGCACGGGCAGACCGATGAGGCCCATGAGAAAGCCGGTCAACACCGGGTACTCGACTGGGTGGTCGATGTAGGGCACGGCCCCGTCGTCGAGGTTCTCGGCGTAGTACAGGGCGAGCACGTCGGTGTAGCAGAACCGCTTGTACTGCTCGAAATCGGCCCACGCACCGTCCTGACACGGCGACTTCTGCAACCAGTGCAGAGCGAACACGACGAGCGCCAGCGCCATGACGATGCGTACGGGCGTCCACCACCGGTCGGGACGCCCACCGCTCGCCGCATGATCACCGAGCGGACCGCCCACCGCCTCGGAGAGCCCGGAAACGACACCGTCCTCCCGGCTCGGACTGGCCACAGCGGCGATGGGCGACGACGTCCCGCCCGGGGTGCGCGGGGCGTCCGGGTCAGCCCGACCCCCCGAACCGGTCTGCGCAGCCGCCATACCGGTAGATCCTGCCGTACGTCCCGGCCCGCCGCCCCGGGTGGGGGCAGACCCACCGGGACGGGACCGGTCGAGACGTACGTGAGGCCCCGTCCGGGGGCGGGGCCTCACGAAAGGCCGGGAGCCTCGGCGAGGCGGGGCCTCGGGAAACCGTCAGGCCCCGTCAGGTATCCCCGCCATCGTTGCCCGTCGTCGTGCCACTGCCGCTCGGGGTGCCGGTCGCGGTCGGGGTGCCGGTCCGTGTCGACGTGGTCGTCTCCGGGACCGTCGGGGTCGGGGTCGGCGACGGCGTGGGCGACGGGTAGGAGCCGGGCGGGTTCAGATTGCCGACCGCTTCGTTGTGCGGGTTGAACCGCTTCGGCCCGTCCAGGCCCATCGCGGTGATGGCCTCCCGCATGAACTGCTCCCAGATCTTCCGGGGCAGCCCGCTACCGTACAGCGGCCGGCCGTTCTTCTCGTACAGCGCAGCCTCGCGGTCCTTCGCACCGACCCAGACGGCCGCGGCGAGGACGTTGGTGTAGCCGACGTTCCAGGCGTGCGCGTTGGCGTCGGCCCCGCCGTTCTGGAACTCCCAGGTGCCCGTCTTCGTGGCGATCTGGTACCCGTCGATGTTCTGGACCCACACCTGGCTCAGCGCGTAGTTGAGCACATCGATCTGAGCCTGGTTCAGGATGCGGGGGCCCTGCGGATTCGGCAGCTTCTCCGTGTACAGGGTGTCCCCGTTCTTCTTGACCTCCTTGACGAAGTGGGCCTCCGCCCGCAGGCCGCCGGCGGCGAAGGTCGCCATGCCGTTGGCGTGGTCGAGCACGGTGTACTTGTACTGCCCGATGCCGATCTCCAGGCCGATGCCCAGGTCCGACACCACGCGGCCGATGTCACCGGCGGCTTCGTCCAGGTCGGCCCGGTCATTGTTGTCGTTCCAGATGTGCTCGATGCCGGCGTCGTAGGCCATCTGCAGCACTTCCCGCGCCGACAGTTGGACGGCGACGTCGTAGAACGGCACGTTGAGCGACTGGACCGTGGACTCCAGCAGCGAGCACAGCTCCGACCGGGGCTTCTTGGTCGCCGGATCGACGTCGCTGCGGCACTCGCTCGCGTTCTTGACCAGGTTGTCCTTGCTTCGACCCTGCTGCTCGTGGGGAGTCCACCGCCAGTAGGAGTAGATCGAGTAGCCGTTACGGATCGCCGAGGCGAGGGTGTAGACCTTCGCCGACGAACCCGGTGGATGGCCTCCGAAGCCGGCGTAGCTGCCGTCCTCGGTCTTGTAGATCCCGGCGAAGTCGGAGCCGGCGCCGTTGTGGCCGCCGTAGTAGGCGACCACCCGCCCGGTCCCGGGCTCGACGGCGACGAGCGCCGCCTGCATGTTCTCCGACTGCCCGTACATCTGGCTGTCGGGGACCGTCTCGTCCGCAGCCTTCTCCGCCGCCGCCTGGGCGCCGGGATGCAGGGTGGTGATGATCTGGTAGCCACCCGAACGGATCTGGTTGAAGGACATGCCCTGGAAGCGGCTGCCCGGCGTGAAGGCGAGCTCGGCGAGCACGTGTCGCTCAACCAGACCGGCCGGCTTCGTCAGGTCCTCGCTCGTGGCCTCGGACTCGGGCACCCACGTGGTCGGGAACTCCAGGGTGGCGGCCTCCTCGGGGGTCAGGGTGAAGTGCTCGGGGTCCTGGGCGCTGAGCTTGACGAGCTGCTCCAGCACGTAGTTCCACCGCCTCTTGGCCTCCCGCTCGGCGTTCTGGCGCATGACGCTGCCCTCTTCGCCGCGAGTGGGGTCGTACCCGGGGGCCCCCTCCGGGTCGTCCGGGTCGGGGTAGGGCTGCTTGACCATCGCGACCAGCGCCATCGCCTCGGACCGGGTGATCTGCTGCTCGGGGGGCGCGTCCTTCTTGATGCTCTTGTGGAAGAACGCCTGCGCCGCGGCCTCGGCCCCGAACGTCTGCCGGCCGAACTCGACGGTGTTCAGGTAGCTGCTGATGATCTCCTGTTTGGTGAGCTTGTCGTCCATCTTCCAGGCGAGCACGGCCTCCCGCATCTTCCGGTTGTAGGTCGCGCCCTTTAGTTCGAACGCGAGGCGGGCGTACTGCTGAGTGATCGTCGAGCCACCCTGCTGGTGGCCGCCAGTGATGTTGTTCCAAGCGGCCCGCAGGATCGCGGTGAACTCCACGCCCTGGTTGGTCCAGAAGGTGTTGTCCTCCGCGGCGATCAGGGCCTCGATCACGTACGGGCTCATGTTGTCGTACGGCACCACGTACCGGGTGTTCTGGCCGAGCTTCGCCAGCGGTGTGCCGTCGCTGTAGTAGAGCATCGACGTCTCGGGCATCTCGAGCTGCTCGCCCAGCTCGACGCCGTCCACCCAGAGCGTGATGCCGACGAAGCCGCCGCCGGAGATGATGATGAGCAGGGCGACGGACGCGATGATGATGTTGCGAATCCGCGCCTTGCGCGCCTTCTCCTTGCGCGACCCCTTGCGGCCGCCTGGCCCGCCGTTCGGCCCGCGCTCGCCCGGTCCCCGGCGTCCACGTCGCTCGCCCAAGCCGAACCCGGCGAAGGGGCGGCGGCCGGCCCGGGGCGGGCCCCGCGCGCCCCGCCCCGCCCCCCGCGGGGCCCCCCCGG
>JADGGF010000208.1 GCA_019690055.1 Micromonosporaceae bacterium | reverse complement strand
GTGGTCGACAGTACGGCGGAGTCGGGATCAGCCCGCGGCCTCGCGCGTGGTCTCCAGCTTGCCGTCCCCGTCGGTATCCACGGCCACCACGTCGAGGTAGCCGTCGCCGTCGCGGTCATGACCGACGAAATCGATGAGTCGGTTGCCATCGCGGTCCAGCGCCATCATGTCGGCCTTGCCGTCGCCGTCGCTGTCCAGTGTGTACTTGTCGGCCTTGCCGTCCCCGTCGGTGTCGTAGGCAATCAGGTCGACCCGCCCGTCGCCGTCGCGGTCCACCGCCGCGACGACGTCGTGGATCTGCTCAGTGGTCAGCGCCTCCTCCGGGCTCATGCCCATGGCACCGAGGTTGTACCGGCCCGACGGCCCGCTCATCGCCGCCTCCCGTTCTTGATGTGGGTGGGTTCTGATGTAGGTGGGTTCTCATATAGGGGGTATGGTCCCGGTCACCCTATCGACCCGTCGCCACCCGGCGCGGGACGGCGCCGCGCGTCACGGGCCGCAGCGGCGTGACGCTGGTCGGCCGAGCCGACGAATCGACACCGGTCGGCCGAGCCGACGCGGACACTGGTCGGCCGAGCCGACGGATGGACGCTAGTCGGCGATGACCTTGCCCGGGTTGAGGAGGTTGGCCGGGTCGAGCGCGGCCTTGATCGCCCGATGGACCCGCATCCCGACCGGGCCGATCTCCCGGGCCAGCCAGTCCCGCTTGATCAGGCCCACCCCGTGCTCGCCGGTGCAGGTCCCACCTATCGACAGGGTTAGCTGCATGATGTCGTCGAAGGCGAGCTTGGCGGCCTCGGTCAGGGCGGGGTTGGTCCGGTCCATGAGGATCTTCGGGTGCAGGTTGCCGTCGCCGGCGTGCCCGAGCACCCCGATGGTCACGCCGCGCTGCGCCGCGATCCGCTCGATCGCCGCGCAGAAGTCGGCCATCGACGACCGCGGCACGGCGCAGTCCTCGATGATGACCTCGCCCGAGGGGCCGTACGTCGTCTGGGCGAGCTTGGTCATCGCGGGGTGGGAGAGCCGCCGCGCCGCCTGCAGCGCCTCGGCCTCCTCGGCGTCCGAGGCGACGTAGACCTCGGTGGCCCCGGCGGCACGGCAGAGCTGCTCGACGACGGCCAGCTTCGCGTCGGCGCCCTCGACGTCGGAGGCGACCAGCAGCATCGCCTCGGCCTCCACCGGGAGACCCATCGGACGATATGCCTCGATGGCTCGCAGGTGCACCTTGTCCAGCAGCTCCAGCATGCTCGGCCCCACCCCCGAGGAGGTGATCGCGGTGACTGCGGCTCCGGCGTCGCGCAGCGACCCGAACAGGGCGACGAGCGTCAGGCCCGGTGGTGGCACGGGCCGCAGGGCCAGGGTGATCTCGGTGATGATGCCGAGGGTCCCCTCCGAGCCCACGAACAGCCGGGTCAGGTCGTAGCCGGCCACCCCCTTGACCGTCCGCCGGCCACACCGCAGGACCGACCCGTCGGCCAGCACGACCTCGAGCCCCAGCACGTACTCGGTGGTGACCCCGTACTTGACACAGCACATCCCGCCGGCGTTTGTCGCCACGTTACCGCCGATCGTGGACATCTCGTACGAGCTCGGGTCCGGCGGGTAGAACAGGCCGTGCTCGGCCACGGCGCGGCGCAGCGTGGCGTTGACCACGCCCGGCTGGACCACCGCGAGCCGGTTGGCCACATCGATCTCGATGATGCGATCCATGCGGTCGAGGCAGACGAGCAGAGCGCCGTCGATCGCGTTGGCTCCGCCGGTCAGTCCGGTCCGCGCCCCCTGCGGCACGATCGGTACGCGGTGGGCCGCGGCGATGCGCACCGCCGCCGCCACCTGCTCCGTGGACGTCGGGCGTACCGCGGCCAGCGGCCGGCCGGTCTTGTCGTCCCCGAACAGGTCGGCGGAGTCACGCCCCAACGAGGTCAGGATGTCCGGGTCGGTGACCAGATCGGGGAAGGCCGCCCGCAGATCGTCGAGCACAGTCACGCGCCCCAACCTAGCCGACGCCGCCCGCGTCCCCGGTGCGCCGCGAGGCCCGGTGTGCGCCGCGTGACAGCCACGCCCAGCCTGGTACGCCCCGATCGGCGTTTGGCGGACACGGTCAGTGGTCTCGCGCGGCGGCGAAGAGGGCGGACAGTTCGGTGCGGGTCAGGTGGCGCCAGCGGCCCGGCTTGAGGTCGCCGAGGCTCACCGGGCCGACCTTGGTCCGGATGAGGCGGGATACGGGATGGCCGACGTGCTCCAACATCCGGCGCACGATGTGCTTGCGCCCCTCGTGGAGCGTGATCTCCACCAGCGCGGTGCGCGGCGTCGCGTCGACGACCCGGAAGGAGTCCGCCTTCGCCAACCCGTCGTCGAGCTCGACCCCCTGCCGCAGGAGACGTCCGACCCGGCGGGGCACCGGACCGGGCACCTCGGCCAGGTACGTCTTCGGGACCCCGTACGACGGGTGGGTCAGGCGGTGGGCGAGGTCGCCGTCGTTGGTGAGCAGCAGCAGGCCCTCGCTGTCGGCGTCCAGCCGGCCCACGTGGTACACCCGACCCGGCAGGGGCGGCCGCGAGGACGTGGCGTTGGGCCCCTGGCCGAGCAGGTCGGCGATGCCGGGGCGGCCCCGCTCGTCGGACATGGTCGAGACGACGCCGCGCGGCTTGTGCAGGGCGAGGTAGAGCTTGGTCGTGTCGGTGACGATCCGCTCGCCATCGACGTAGATCTCGGCCGTGCGGGGATCGGCCCGGTCGCCCAGCACCGCGCGCCGGCCGTTGACCGTGACCCGGCCGGCCGCGATCAGCTCCTCACAGGCCCGCCGCGAGCCGACCCCGGCCGTGGCGAGGATCTTCTGCAGCCGCTGCTCGCCCGCCTGGTCCGACGGCGAGCCCGCCATCAGCTCGCCTCGATCTCGTCGAGGTTGTCCGGCAGGTACTGGGCCAGCGACGGCAGTTCCTCGACGCTGTTGATGCCGAGCTTCTCCAGGAACAGCTGGGTGGTCCGGTACAGGTGGGCCCCGTTCTCCTCGGTGCCGCACTCCTCGATCAGCCCCCGGGTCACCAGGGTCTTCATAACGCCGTCGCAGTTGACGCCGCGGATCGCCGAGACCCGGGCCCGGGTGACCGGCTGCTTGTAGGCGACCACCGCGAGGGTCTCCAGCGCCGCCTGGGTGAGCCGGATCTGCTGGCCGTCCAGCACGAAACGCTCCACATAGGACGCGTAGTCGGGCTTGGTGTAGAACCGCCAGCCCCCCGCGACCTGACGCAGGTCGATGCCACAACCTGGCCGATCGTAGTCGGCCCGCATCTGCTGCAGCATCGCCTCGACCCGGGTGGTCGGCTCCTCGAGGACCTGGGCCAGCACGACCGTGGTGACGGGGTTGTCGACCACCAGCAGGATCGACTCCAGCGCCCCGCGCAACTGCTCGTCGGACATGCCGGGGACGAACTGCTCCGGGTCGGGCAGGTCCTCCGCGTCGCCGTAGGCGAACCGGCCAACCTCCTGCTCCTGGGGACCGAACTCCGGCGCGGCCGAGTCCCCCGGCGCCGCGGAGTCGACCGGCGGGGCCGGCGGCGAATCGGAGGCCGGCTCGATCTGCAACTGGGGCACCTCGCGGGCCCACGGCGGAACCCAGCTCGCGGCGAGGCTCTCGAACGCAGTCGACACGGATGACCGACCCTCACCCTGAGCGTGGGACTCTCCCTGCTCCTCGGTCACGGCGCCTCCTTCTCGCCTGAGATATCCGTATCGTCCACAACGTACCCCTCAGGTAACTCGAAGCCGGTGTCGTCGTCGTCCTGGGCGGTCACCAGCTCCCCCACCACCTCCGGGTCGCCCTCGCCGTACTCGTCCACGTGGAAGTCGACGTCAGCCGAGTCGTCGCCGACCCAGGTGATCGTGAGCGGGCCGAGCGCGACCTCCTGTTCAAAGGTGATCAGGCCCTCGCGGTACAGCTCCAGCAGCGCGAGGAAGCGGGCGACGATCTCCAGGACCGACGTGCAGTCGGCGACCAGCTGCCGGAAGGTCGCCTTCCGCAGCTCGATGAGCTTCTGGCGCAGGATCAGCATGTGCTCGCGCACACTGACCCGGACCATGTGCACGTGGTCGATGGCGACCATCGGCACCGGCTTGGGGGTGAGCGCCTTGGCGGCGAGCTCGGCCAGTTTCTCGGTGTCGATGTTGAGCACCAGCTCGGGCAGCGCCTCGGCGTACCGCTCCTCCAGCTTGACCGCCCGCGGGAAGCTGCGGCCCGCCTCGGCGTCGAGCTCGGCGATGACCGCGGCCAGCTCCTTGTACGCCTTGTACTGCAGCAGCCGCGCGAAGAGCAGGTCCCGCGCCTCGAGCAGCGCGAGGTCCTCCTCATCCTCGACCTCGGCCTGGGGCAGCAGCTTGGCGGTCTTGAGGTCGAGCAGCGTGGCCGCCACGACCAGGAACTCGCTCGCCTCGTTCAGGTCCCAGTCGTCGCCCATCGCGTGGATGTACGCGATGAACTCGTCGGTGACCTTCGAGAGCGACAGCTCGGTGATCTCCAGCTTGTTCTTGCCGAGCAGTTGCAGCAGCAGGTCGAACGGGCCGGTGAAGTTGTCGAGGGTTACGTGGAAGCCCGACTTCCCACCGGTCTCCTCGACCGCGTCCGCCACGCCCGTGACATTGGTGCCGGGCATCGATAACTACCTCTGTCGAGCCGCGTGGGCCGCGATGACCTCTTTGGCGAGCTGGCGGTAGGCGCGCGCGCCGGCCGAGGACGGGTCGAGCGTGGTGATGGGCGCCCCGGCCACCGTGGACTCGGGGAACTTGACGGTCTTGGTGATGACCGTCTGGAACACCTTGTCGCCGAACGCCTCCACGACCCGCTGCAGCACCTGCCGGTGGTGCGTGGTGCGGCTGTCGTACATCGTGGCGAGGATGCCGTCGAGCTCGAGGTCGAAGTTGAGCCGCTCCCGCACCTTGTCGATCGTGTCGAGGAGCAGGGCCACGCCGCGCAGGCTGAAGAACTCGCACTCCAGCGGCACGAGCACGCCGTGGGCACAGGTCAGGGCGTTGATCGCCAGCAGGCCCAGCGACGGCTGGCAGTCGATGAGGATGAAGTCGTAGTCCTTGTAGACCGGACGCAGCAGCCGGGCCAGCGCCATCTCGCGGGCCACCTCGGTGACGAGCTGGATCTCGGCCGCGGAGAGGTCGATGTTGGCCGGCAGCAGGTGCAGGCCAGCGACGTTGGTCTTGATCAGGATGTCGTCGATCGTCACGTCGTCCTGCATCAGCAGGTTGTAGATCGACAGATCGAGTGTGTGCGGGTTGACCCCGAGGCCGACCGACAGGGCGCCCTGCGGGTCGAAGTCGACCAGCAGCACCTTGCGGCCGTACTCCGCGAGCGCGGCCCCCAGATTGATGGTGGTGGTGGTCTTGCCGACGCCGCCCTTCTGGTTGGCCATCGCGATCACCCGGGCCGGACCGTGCTTCTCCAGCGGCGCCGGATTGGGGATCGGGCGGCGCGTCGTGTAGGCCGTGGGGTCCGCCGGACCCAGCTCAGCACCGAGGTCGAGGGAGGACTGCTCGGTCCGCCCTTGTCCCCAGTCGCCCCGCTCGTCGATGGTCATCTCCCTGGCCTCTCACCCGACGGGCCGACTGTACGACACCGCAGGCGTCGCGGCACCGCTAGCTCTCGGCGTGTCGCGCCGGGAATTCCGCGCAACTCGCCGGAGCGAATCTGCGACCAGTTCCCGGCCGGCGAGAGCTCGGTGGCGCGGCGCGCGGGTCAGTCGCGAGCCTACGCAGCGGGAGCCGCACGTGGCAATCGCCAACCCTCCGCCGGTGCGGACGCCGATGCGGCCTCGTTCCGCGAGCGCCAGAGTTTCAGCGGGCGCGTGGATGGGTCACGGCGTACACCTCCCGCAGCTTGTCCACCGTCACCAACGTGTAGACCTGCGTCGTGGTGACGCTGGCGTGGCCAAGAAGCTCCTGCACCACCCGGACGTCCGCGCCCCCGTCGAGCAGGTGCGTGGCGAAGCTGTGCCGCAGCGTGTGGGGCGACACCCGCTCCAGGCCGGCCCGCTCCGCCGCGGCCTTCAGCACCAGCCACGCCCCCTGGCGGGTGAGCGGACCACCGCGAGCGTTGCGGAAGAGCAGGTGCGGCTGACGTACGGTCCGCGAGCGCGGGCCGGCCGACGTCCGGCCGGCAGCGGCGAGCAGCGCGGGGCGGGCCCGGACCAGGTAGGCGGCGAGTGCGTCGCGGGCGTACGTGCCCAGCGGGACCATCCGAGTGCGGCCGCCCTTGCCCCACAGCAGCACGCTGCTCGCGCCCGGTTCACCCAAGTCGACGTCGTCGACAGGTCCCCTGAGGTCGACCTCGTCGACAGATCCCCCGAGGTCGACGTCGTCGACACTGAGCCCCACCGCCTCGGAGACGCGGGCGCCAGTGGCGTAGAGCAGCTCGAGCAGGGCCACGTCGCGCAGCGCGAGCGGGTCGTCCCCGGTGCGGGCGGCGGCCAGCAGCCGGTGGACCTCGTCGACGCTGAGTGCGTGGGGCAGTCGGCGCGGCAGGGATGGTGGCGCCACGTCCCGGCTCGGGTCGGTGGCCGTGTGTCCCTCCCGGGCGGCGAACTGGTGCAGCCCGCGCACGGCGGACAGCGCCCGGGCGGCCGACGCCGGGGAGAGCACGGACTCGGTGCCGCCGGGTTCGCGCAGGCTGCGCAGGTACGCGGTCACCAGCCGCTCGTCGACCGCCGGGAACTGGGCGCCGGCTGCGGCCAGAAACCGGGCGTACCGGTACAGGTCGCGCCGGTAGGCCGCGACCGTGTTGGCCGCCAACCCGCGCTCGACCGCCAGGTGGTCCACGTACGCGTCGATGACGCTGGGTAGACCTCCGGCTCCGTCGGCCGTGGCGGCGACGTCCACGTCAGGCGAGGACCTCCTCGAGCTTGACCGCGGTCATGCCGTGCGCCTCCGCCACCGGCGCGGAGGTGAGCTGGCCGTCGTGGGTGTTGAGGCCCAGCGCGAGCGCCCGGTCCTTGCGCATCGCCTCGCGCCAGCCGAGGTCGGCCAGCTCGATCACGTAGGGAAGCGTCACGTTTGTCAATGCATAGGTCGAGGTGTGCGGCACCGCGCCCGGCATGTTCGCCACGCAGTAGAAGATGCTGTCGTGGACCCGGTACACGGGGTCGTCGTGGGTGGTCGGCCGGGAGTCCTCGAAGCAGCCACCCTGGTCAATGGAAATATCGACGAGCACGCTACCCTTGCGCATCCGGGAGACGAGGTCGTTGCTGATCAGCGTCGGCGCCTTCGCCCCCGGCACCAGCACCGCGCCGATCACCAGGTCCGCGTCCAGCACCGCCTTCTCGATCTCGTACGCGTTCGAGGCGACGGTCTGCAGGTGGCCCCGGTAGTGCGCGTCGGCGGCCCGCAGCCGGGCGATGTTCTTGTCCAGCAACAGCACCTCGGCCTGCATGCCGACCGCGATCGCCGCCGCGTTCATCCCCGCCACGCCGGCCCCAATAACGACGACCTTGGACGCATAGACACCCGGGGCGCCCCCGAGCAGCATGCCCCGGC
>JADGGF010000207.1 GCA_019690055.1 Micromonosporaceae bacterium | reverse complement strand
CGCGGCCCGGGCGCCCGCCCGGCGCCGCGGGGGGGGCCGGGCCCCGCGGCGCCGGGCAGCTCTACCCGGTCGACGTCAACCGGGGCGTGACGCTCGGGACGCAACGACAGCCGATCGGCGGACGCCACCAGGCGCAGCTGGTCGGGCGGACACTGGCGGTGCTCGACACCGTCAGCGGTCGCATGTGGGCCACCCGGGTGGACTCCACGCGGAGCCTGCCGGGCCTGCCCGGGCTCGGTGGCGACGTGGAGCCGACCGCCTCGGTGGGGCGGGAGGTCCTGACCACCTCCGGCCTCGTGCCGGCCCGGGCGGCCGCCGAGGAGCCCTCCGCGGAGGAGCCGGAGGTCCCGGATGTCCCGACGCCGACCGATCCCGCCGGCGACGCGAAGGCGGCGCTGGCCGTCGGAGTCGACGGATCTGTCTATGCGGTTTCCTCAGCCGGCAAGGTGGCGATCGTCCGGCCGGAGGGGCCGGGCTTCACGGAGCCCGAGTACCGGGAGTTGGGCCAGGCGCTGAACTCGGTTCGCGTGACGGCGGTCGGGGACCAACTGGTGGTGCTGGATGAGACGACCGGCCGCCTGATCCTGCCGAGCGGAGCCACGGTCGAGCTCGGATCGCCGGGGGAGGCGGGGATCGCGCTGCAGCGGTCCGGGCCGAGCGCGCCCGCGGTGCTGGTCGCCACCGGCGGCTCGCTGCTCGCGGTGGCGCTCGACAGTGGCGAGGTCGAGACCCTCTACGAGGAGCTGAGCGGCCCGCCCGCGGAGCCGGTGCGGCTGTCGGGGTGCGTGCACGCGGCGTGGGCCGGGTCGGCCGGGGGATACGCCCGGTCGTGCGGCGACACCGCAATGGAGCAGTTGTCGGTCGAGGGCGCCGAGGTGCTGGAGCAGCCCGTCTTCCGGGTCAACCGCGGCGCGATCGTCCTCAACGACCTGCGGACCGGCCAGGTGTGGGATCTGGACGAACGGCGCCGGATCGACAACTGGACCGCGGTCAAACCCCCACCGCTCATCGAGAGCAGCGATGAGGAGCACACCAACCGCGACCCCGATGTCCTCAGCGAGCAACCGCCGAAGGCCGTTGATGACGTGCTGGGGGCCCGACCCGGTCGCACCACGCTGCTGCACGTGCTCGACAACGACTCGGACCCGTCCGGCAGCATCCTGTCGATCACGCAGGTCAGCGCTCCGGATCAGCCGACGGTGAGCCTGGCGATCGCCCCCGATGGTCAGACGGTGGCGATCACCGTGACCGCAGCCGGCCCGCCGGTGCACTTCACCTACACCATCGACGATGGTTACTTCACCTCCGAAGCCTCGGTCACCGTGCACATTCGTACGCCGGAGCAGAACGAGGTGCCGACACTGCGCGAGGGCTACCAGCGGGAGGGCTACGCCGTGGTCGCCTCCGGCCGGCTGTCCATCCCGGTGCTGGCCGACTGGCGCGACTTCGACGGCGACCCCATCGCCCTGGTCGACGCGGAGGTTGAGGCGGGCAGCGTCACCACCCGGACCGACGGCTCGCTGGAGTACCTTGCCCCGGCCGAGGCCGGCGACCAGACCATCGACTACAAGGTGTCCGACGGACTGGGCGACCCAGCATCGTCGTCCGTCGATGTAACCGTGCTCACGGTGGGCTCCCCGGCCGTGGCTCCGATCACCCGGCCCGACGTGGCCCGGGGCCAGGTCGGGCAACCGATCGTCATTCACCCGCTGAACAACGACGTGCCGGGCTCCGACCCGGCCAACCCGACAGCCGAGCTGGCCCTGGCCGGCGACGTGGGGAGTCCGCCCAACGCGGTGGTCGTGACGAACCTGCAGGCCGGCACCGTGGTACTCACCGCCGCCCGCCCCGGGCCGTACCTGTTGGAGTACACGGTCGCGTTCGGCAACGCGCCCTTCGCCAAAGGCGCGATCCGGGTCGACGTGGTGCCGGCGCCCAACTCGCCCTCGCCCCCGGTGGCGATGCCCGACACCGCCGTGCTGCAGGGTCAGTTGCCGACCACGGTGGACGTCCTGGCCAACGACTTCGACCCGGCCGGCGGCGTACTCTCCGTGCTGCACGCCGCCCCGGTCTCGCCGGACGCGCACCTGCAGGTGGCCATTGTGGACGGTCAGTGGCTGCGCATCAACGCGCTCAACCTGCTCAACATCGGGCGGCCGCAGACGGTCCGGTACCTGGTGTCCAACGGCCTCACCGCGCCGGTCGCCGGCGAGGTCACCGTGACCCTGCTGCCGGACCCGGCGGACACCAAGCCGGTGCCGGCCGACGACTACGCCACGGTGCGCTCGGGCGAGTCGATCACGGTGGCGGTCCTCGACAACGACACCAACCCCGGCGGCGCGCCGATGACGCTCGCGGCCAACGTCGCCGACGCCTCGGCGCCCGGTCAGCTCGTAGTCAGCGCGCCGGGGGCCGAGGACCCGGGCATCGCCACGGTGACCGGCAACCTCGTGCGCTACTACGCGCCGGATGTGCCGGCGAGCCAGCCGGTGACGGTCGACTATGTCGTGCAGAACGCCGACGGCGACCAGGCGGTCGGGCAGCTGCACCTGACCGTGGTGCCGAAGCCCACCGAGGCCAACCCCAACCGGCCGCCGGCGCCAGCCCCGGTCGAGGCCCGGGTCTTCGCCGGGCAGACGGTCACGGTCAGCGTGCCCACGAGCGGGGTCGACGTGGACGGTGACACGGTGACGCTCGTCGGGATCGGCTCAGCCCCGAGTCTGGGCCGGATTGTGTCGGTGTCGGCCACATCCTTCACCTACCAGGCGTTCCCGACCAGCGCCGGCACCGATTCATTCACCTATGTCGTGCAGGATCGGTACGGGGCCGTGGGCCAGGCTGGGGTACGCATCGGCGTCACGCCGCCCGGCTCGCCACAGCCTCCGGTCGCGGTCGACGACCAGATCACGGCGGCACCCGGTGCCCGGGTGTACCTCGACGTGCTCGCCAACGATGTGCGCACCCCGGGGGACACGGTGACGATCCTGCCGCTGGCGGATCGTAACCCGTCACTGCCCGACGGCGTGGAGTTGGTGGGCCCGACGGGTCCGATTGTGGCGACGGCCCCCGGCCTGACCGGCGAACCCCTGGTGATCGTCTACGCGATCACGAACGGCATCGGCCAGCCGTCGGTCGCCACCGTCACCATCCGCAGCCAGGAGGACTACAACAACCCACCGAAAGCCTTCGACGCCTTCGCCGTTCCGGAGCTGGGGGCCCTGACGGTGAGCGTCGATCTGAAGACCCGGCTCGCCGACCCCGACGGCGATCAGGACGATCTGCGGATCACCCAGGTATTCGACGAGGGGGCCACGGTCAACGGGACCGTGGTGACGCTGCCGGTCACCGAAGCCCCGCGCACCGTCACCTACGAGGTGACCGACGGTGGCGGCGCCACGGCACTCGGGCTCATCCACGTCGCCGCGCCCGGGTCCGGTCCGCCGTATCCCCGGCCGGGGGCGACCATCACCATCGGTCGCAACAGCACGCTGACCGTCAACATCGCCGACTATCTCGTCGTGCCGTCCGGGCGCCCGGTCCGCCTGACCACGGTCGACCGGATCTGGGCCGCCCCCACGACGGGGCTGACCGCAGCCAACGACGGTGAGGCGTCGATTGTGCTCACCTCCGTCAATGACTACACCGGGCCGGGCGCGCTGGTCTTCGAGGTCACCGACGGTGAGACGCTCACCGATTCGCTCGGCCGCACCGCGGTGGTGAGCATCCCCGTGCAGGTCGGGCCGGAGACGCCCGTGCTGCACTGCCCGACCGAGCCGATCGGTGTGGTGCAAGGGGGTCCGGTGGTGACAGTCGACGTCACGACGGTCTGCCACGTCTGGGTCGCCGATCCGCGCACCGCCCCGAACCTGCGCTACTCCGCGCGGTGGACGGATCCGGCGGAAGGGATCGAGCTCGCCGGCAGCGGTGAGCACACGCTGCGGTTGACGGCGGACTCCGAGGCCGTCCCCGGCACAACCGGCGTCATCGAGATCGGCGTGGAGGGTACGGAGGCGGTTCCGGTGTCGCTGCCGGTCGTCGTCACCGCGGCGCCGCTGGCCGCGGTCTCCCCGGTGCGGGTCGACGGCGTGCACGCGGGAGACTCCCGGACGATCGACCTGGCGCCGTACGTCCGATCGCCGTTGCGCGATCCGTCGATCTCAGTGATCGCGGTGGAGCACACCGGCGGCATGCCTGGCACCGCCACCTTTGTGGGTAGCCGCGTCACCCTTACCCCCGACCCGGCGGCCCACGGCGAGATGACGTTCGTGGTGACGCTCACGGACGTCAGCGCCACGGGACGGCAGGACCGGTACGTCACCGGCCAGATCACGCTCAACGTGCTGGGCGTGCCGGACGCCCCGGGCACACCGGTCATCGACGAGGAGCTGAGCCGGTCGGTGCGCATCTCCTGGTCGACGCCGGCGAACAACGGCGCCCCGATCGACAGCTATGAGGTGAGCTGGAGCGGCGGGCGGCAGACGTGTGCGGCGTCCCCGTGCCTGATCACCGGCCTGACCAACGGCACGACGTACACCTTCACGGTGCGGGCGCACAACCTCGTCGGCTGGTCGGAGCCCAGTGGCCAGTCCGGGCCCGCGGTGCCCGACACCGTGCCCGGCGCGGTGACCGGTCTGATCACCAGCAATCCGCAGGACGGCACGCTGGACCTGAGCTGGGTCGCCCCGCCCAACGAGGGCACCCCGGTGCAGCGCTACGAGATCAGCTGGAGCGGTGGTGGCCAGGGCACGGCGAGCGGCACCAGCTTCACCGCGACCGGGCTGGACAACAACACGCAGTACACGTTCACGGTCATCGCGGTCAATGCGAAGGGTCCGGGCCCGGCCACGCAGGTGGTCGGCCAGTCGGCCGGCGCCCCGGCGGCCCCGGCGGGCCCGACCTTCACCACGGTGAACTCCGCCGACGCCACCAGCCGGGCGGTCACCGTGTCCTGGCCGGCGGTCTCACCCAACGGCCCCGGACCCACTACCTACACGCTGACGCGTACCGGCGGCGGCACCGTGGTGGTCTGCGAGAACGTCACCGTGACGTCGTGCCCCGACGACGGCATCGCCAACGACGGCACCATTTACACCTACACGGTGACCGCGGCGAACGCTGCGGCGGCCGGTGGCCTCGGCCACGTCTCGCCGCCCAGCCCGGGTACCCAGATGGAGGCCACGGCCACGCCCGACCCCATCACCGGCTTCTCGGTCACGCCGACCGGTGTGGACGGTCAGGCCCTGGTCACCTTCAACGCGCCGGCGTCGCACGGGGCCATCTCCACGACGACCTGTACGTGGAACGGCAATTCCTGCGGCACCTGGAGCTACCCGGTGGGCGGGCAGTCGGGCATCACCCGCACCATCACGGGCCTGCCCAACGGGCAGATGGTCACCGTGACCCTGCAGACCTGCAACGGGTCCAGCGGTGGTTACGGCGCAGGTACGCCGTGCAACACCCCGGTCTCGGCCACGGTGACCACCTACGGCCAGATGCACAGCCTGAGCATCACCGGCGGCGGGAGCGGCCCGAATGTCAGCTTCACGGTCTCGGTGAACCCCAACGGCAAGCCGGCGACGGTCCGGGTGCAGTCGTGGGGTCGGGACCAGACGTTCACCACCGGAGTCGGCGTGTGGAGCCAGACCTTCACCGACAACATCGGCTACAGCCAGAGCGACACGGTGACGGTGACGGTCTCCGACCCGGGCCGCAGCACGCTGACCCAGTCGGCCACGTTCAACTCCGAACCGCCGCCACCGTCCGTCACGGTCTGGGTGGGTGAGCCATGCGGCCCAGCCGTTGGCACGCAATGTGCCGGCGACAAGGACGGTGATTGCAGCAACACGTGCTGGTACATCGGCGTGACGACCGCGAACTTCCCCGGCAGCGTGACCTGCACCTTCAACAGCAGTCTGGGTTCGGCCGGGTTCGTATCAGGGACGTGGGGCCCGAACGAGTCACGGCGGTCGAACAACTGGTACGGGGTTCGCAGTGGCTGGGTGTCGGTCACCTGTGGCGGGGTCACCGGAACCCGCAATCCGTGGAACCCATAGCCACAGACGTCCAACAACAGCGTGAAGCGCATGGAATGACGGGAGAAAAGCAATGCCGGTGAGTCCGGAGCAGGCAGCGAAGTTCAAGGAGACGTTCGACCGCATGGCGGCGAACATCAACACCGCCATCCTCGGCAAGGACCACGTGGTCCGGCTGGCGTTGACGTGCCTGCTCTCCGAGGGGCACCTGCTGCTGGAGGACGCGCCCGGGGTCGGCAAGACCTCGCTGGCCCGAGCGTTGGCGAACACGGTGCACGGCACCCAGTCGCGCATCCAGTTCACGCCCGACCTGCTGCCCTCGGACCTGACCGGGGTGCAGCTCTACGACCAGCACACCGGCCGGTTCACCTTCGTGCCCGGTCCGATCTTCCACTCGATCGTGGTTGCCGACGAGATCAACCGGGCCTCACCGAAGACCCAGTCGGCGCTGCTGGAGGTGATGGAGGAGGGACGGGTCACTGTGGACGGTCAGACGCACCAGGTGCCCCGGCCGTTCATGGTGATCGCGACCCAGAACCCGATCGAGCAGTCCGGCACCTACCCGCTGCCCGAGGCGCAGCTCGACCGGTTCCTCATGAAGACCAGTGTGGGCTACCCCGACCACGAGGCGACCGTCGCACTGCTGCACGACTCGGCCCGCCGCGACCGTACGGCCGACCTGCAGCCGGTCATCCGGGCCGACCTGCTGCCCCAGCTGTCCCGTCTCGCGGACCACGTGACCGTACGGCCGGAGGTGCTGGGCTACGTGAGCGCGCTGGCCACGGCGACCCGCGAGCACCGGCACGTCAAGCTTGGCGTCTCGCCACGGGGGGCCCTGGCCTTCGTGCGGTGCGCCAAGACCTGGGCGATCTCGCAGGGGCGGCGGGAGGTCATCCCGGACGACATCGTGCTGCTGGCCAAGCCCGTCCTGGGCCACCGCGTGATCCTCACCGACGAGGCGGACTACGACGGCATCACCGTCGGCGCGGTGATCGACGAGATCCTCCGCCAGGTTCCGGCCCCGCTCGTGCGGGTGGCGTGACCCGGCTGTCCGCACCACGTCCTCAAGCGATCATCCACAAGCGACAATCCATAAGGGAGTGATCGTGGTGAAGCCACCACCGACCCCGATCCGGGCGAAGCCATGGCGGCGCGTCGCCGAAGCGGGGCGACGCGCGCTCATGCGGCTGCGGGCGTTGCCGGGGGTGTCGATGGTGACGCCGTTCGGCGCGACCGTCCTGCTGGCCTCGGGCGTGGCGTGGGTGGTCGCCGCGACCGTGGGCTGGATCGAGCTGCTGCTCAGCGCGACCACGGGTCTGCTTGTGGTCGCGCTGTGCGGGCTGTTCGTGCTGACCCGGGGCCGGCCGCGCGTCGAGGTGGAGCCGAGCCCGCGGCGGATCGTCGAGGGCACCGGCGTCGCCACGGTCGAGGCACGGGTGTGGAACGAGTCGAAGGTTCCGATGCTGCCGCTGGAACTCGAGGTGACCGTGGGGTCGACCGTGGAGACGTTCTCGCTGCCGACG
>JADGGF010000206.1 GCA_019690055.1 Micromonosporaceae bacterium | reverse complement strand
GGTGGTTTTTTTTTTTAACCCACCGCCCGGGCACCACCCCGTGAGGGGTGGTCCCGGGGCCTAACTAGCAGTACCGGCGGTCTAGATGATCCAGACCCGCTGCGACTGGCCGTTCGCATCAACGATCCTCAGTTCTCCGCCGCTCCGAACCTGCTCGTCAATGAGGTCATAAATCACCAGAGCGCGGTTGATGATGTCCACCTTCTTCAGTCCTGTCCGCTGTCGAAGCCGGTCCATTGATCGGACCGCATCACCAACGAGCCCAACCGTCAGACGCTCCGCCACAACCGGAGCGTCACCCGAGCCTGTCATGGTCTAAACCGCCTTCCTCGTCTCCGAACGATTGTGCACCAAGGAACCACAGATCTGACACCAGATACGCGATAGCATTGCACCATTTTGGTGCCCGCGCTACACTCGGTTCACTCCTGTAGCAACAGCGGCGCGGAATGGCGGCGTCCGCGCCGCTCCCTGTCGCGGGGGCAGGGAGCGGCGTTCAGCCGCTGCGGCTCAGGAGGCTTCCCGGAGTCCACAGCGGCCCTCCAACCGCGCTCCGGGGGGGAGAAAGTAAGAGCGCCCGAGATGGACGCAACTGTTCCACCCGGTTCCCAAGAGGAGGAACCGACCAGCAACTCCAAGGTGACGATCAAGATGCAGAGCTTCGGGGGCAGGGTCGAGGTCCCTTCCGCGCTGAGCATGAGTCTCGTCTTGTTCGTCGTGGCCGTCGGCGCGGTCGCCGCTCCTTGGTTAACGACGAGGGCGGCGCCCGACACGTGGCCGGGTGGTTGGACCTTCGGCATCGTCGTGGTCCAGCTGCTTCTCCTTGGTGCTGTTGCCTGGAGCGCAGCCATTCGGCGTCACCTCAGGTGACAGCAGCGCCGAGTTGGGGCCCTGGATCGACCCGAAGTCGCCCCAGGGCCCTCAGCGTTGATGATGGCTAACGCCCGAAGAGCGCGATTGCGTCAGCAGGCAGCCTGCCAACCGATACCGACAGCAGGTCATCATCGCCCTACCGCGCGAGCAACGATCGCCACACTGGGACGCGCACCGGGGGAGCACTGCCGCGCTACGCTCTCAAGCGCCTCGCGCCTCGGCCTCCCCCATCGCGACGTACGCGTCGGTCACGTCATCCGAGTTGGGACTGTGGTCTTCCGTTGCCACCGCGTCAGTGTGGCATCCGACCAACTCGCCAAGGCGCGCCAGCGACCGTCAGGCCTGGCCGTCGTTTAGCCTGCCGCGTGGAGGTGGGCGCGTGAGGCTGGCGAGCGAGGTCAGTGCCGACAAGCTGCGCGGTGGGTTCTACTCACCGCAGGAGCTTGTGCGTGCCTGCCTCGACCGCATCGCTGAGCTGACCGGCGGAAAGTCGGGGCTGAGCGTCCTGGAGCCCAGCGCCGGCGACGGAGCTTTCGTCCGGGGCATCGAGGCGCACAGCCTGGCGACGAAGGTGTCCTCGCTGACGGCGGTCGAGGTCGTACCGTCCGTCGCCAGCGAATGCGAGCAGCGCTCGGCCGGTGCGCCGTTTGACGTACGCGTGCTGGCGACGTCGTTCCTCAGCAACCAGGTTGCGCTCCGGCCGACGTTTGATGTGGTGGTGGGAAACCCCCCGTTTGTTCGGTACCAGTTCATCGATAAATCGATGCGCGCGGACGCCGAGGCCGCGATGGCGGCCCTGGGCGTGCCCCTGGCCGGCGTGTCCAATCTGTGGCTTCCCATCGTGCTCAAGTCGTTGGCGTGCCTCAAGCTGGGCGGAGCCTTCGCGCTCATCGTTCCGGCGGAGTGCCTGACCGGTGCCTCGGCCAGCGTGGTCCGAGCGTGGCTCCTGTCCAACACGACCAGCCTCCGCATCGACCTGTTCCCTTCTGGCTCGTTTCCCGGCGTACTCCAGGAAATCGTCGTGCTGAGCGGCGTACGTCAACGACCGGGAGACCCTGGCGCGTCAACGGCGACGTTCGTCGAACACCACGGGTCGGGCGACATAACCTGGACGCATTGCGTACGGTCGACCGATCCGACGTGGACGCGGTACCTGCTGACGCCGAATCACCTCGACGCGTACCGGGAAGTCGCGTCGCTCGATGAGTGCCTGGTCCTGGGCGACGTGGCCAAGTTCGGCGTGGCTACGGTGACCGGTGCCAACGAGTTCTTCTCGGTCGATGAGGAGACCGTACGCCGCTATGAGCTCGGTCCGTGGGCGCGCCCGCTTCTCGCCCGCGTCCGCAACGCGGACGGGCTGGTCTTCGATCAGGAGGACTTCCGGAGGAACGTGAGCGCCGGCCTCCGATCGTCCATATTGGACTTCGCCGAGGACCGGCCCGATCCGTTGGACTTCCCCCGCCCGGGAGAGTATCTGCGTCACGGCGAGCGTCTCGGACTGCACCGCCGGTACAAGTGCCGGATCCGGGACCCGTGGTATCGCGTCCCGATCGTGCCGGCGCGGGAGATGCTTCTGTCAAAGCGGTCCCACCTGTATCCGCGGCTCATCCTGAACCAGGCGCAGGCGATAACGACGGACACGATCTACCAGGGCTCGATGCTGGGCGCCGGCCGAGCGGCGTCACTGGTCGCCTCGTTCCACAACTCGGTGACGCTGCTGAGCGCGGAGATCGAGGGGCGCAGCTTTGGCGGTGGAGTCCTCGAGCTGGTTCCCAGTGAGGTGGCGCGCCTGCGGGTGTTCGTCGAGGATTCGCTGGCGGACGAGCTCCCACGGCTGGACGAGCTGGCTCGGGCGTCGGGTCCCGATTCGGTCGAGTCCCTTGTGGAGGAGACGGACCGGCGGCTGGCCAAGGCCGTGCGCGGCCTGAACGACTCGCTCCTCGCCGTCATCGCCGAGGCCCGACGGGCCCTCCAGCGGCGACGGCTCGACCGAAACTAGCCGACCCACCAAGCCGGCCGTCCGTCAGGTCTCGTGGGCCACGAACCTGATCGAGCTAGTAATGCAGGACGAGGCGGGTGTGAGGCTTGGCGATGATCTTTCCCGTGGCCGTGGACGATAGGGGCGTGGTGCTCGGGTAGGCGACCAGGTGGGGGTCGGCGGTCCGGTCCTGGTCCCACGCGGCGATCTGGTCGACGATGTGCGCGGCGAGGTGATGACCGCGAGCGCCGTGCCCGGTGGCGCCGAGCTGCCACCGCCCGGGGGTTTCCGGGAGCCGACGGATCGTGAAGTAGGCCAATGAATCGCCCTCGACAAGTGCTGGGCTGCGGGTGGCGATCGCGGGGGTGCAGAGGCCGGCGGCGACGGCCGGTTGTCGGGCTTCGATGCGGACCGTGCCGTCGTGAACGGCGCTGAGGTGTAGCCAGATACGGTCGAACGATTCGTTACTGCCGACGGTGGCGAGGGACCAGACCTCAGATCTCTGCTGGGCCAGGACTCCCTGGAGGGCAGCGACGTCGATGGGCTGGTCGATGTCGTAGTGCAGGATGACGGTTCCGTCGGGGTCGATGGCGCTGCTGTGCTCCCCAGGCTGGCCGAGCATCGGGACGAAGCCGCAGAGGAAGATCCAGTCACAGTCCCAATGATCGGGGCGCTTGACGAGACCGAGCGCGCGGGTGGTGCCGCGCCAGCGCAGCGGGACGACGAGCCGGCCGCCGGGGACGAGTTGCTCCCACCAGGCGGGCGGAATGTCCCAGGCACCGACCGTGACGATGATGCGGTCATATGGGCCGTGCTCGGCGGCGCCCTCGGCGCCGTCGCGGGTGATCACCCGTACGTCGGGAAAGCCGGTGGCGTCCAGGTTGCGTCGCGCCGCGGCGGCCACGTCGGCGTTGATGTCGATGGTGGTGACCTCACCGCCGGAGGCGAGGGTGGCGAGCAGAGCCGCGTTGTACCCCGTGCCGGCACCGATCTCCAGCACGCGGTGGCCGGGTTGGACGTCGAGGGCGTTGAGCATGCCGGCCACGATGGTGGGGCCGGAGGCGCAGCTGAGATGAGTACCGTCGGGAAAGGTGTGGGTGATGATGGCCTTCTCGTCGTAGGCATCGGCCAGCGACGCGTCGGGCACGTATCGGTGTCGTTCGACGCGTCGGAGCGCGGCCTCGACCCGTGGGGCGAGGTGCTGGCTGCCCAGGATGCGATCAACCATCTGGTCTCGCAGGTCTTCCGCGGAGGCGGCTGAGGTCGTGTTCATTGCTTCCTCCCGCGGTCGATGCGGCCGCCAACCAGCGCTCGGCTTATCCCGGAGGCGTGCTACTCAGCCGGGCTGTGATCCCAGGGGCACCATGGTAAGGGCGTCCCAGTGGTAGGAACGGGTACGACGCTCCAGCCGGACCATCGCCGCGCTGTCGACGCGGGCGGTGGCTGGGGGTAGCGTGGCGCTCTGTTCTGCGACCTCGTGCGCGGCTGTGGCGGGTACACCGTCGGTGTTCGCGTAGGCCACCGTCACGTGTGGATGGAGCGCACGGTTGGTCACGGATGCGTTCGGCATGACGGACAGCGTCGCGGCCCGCAGCGTCTGTCGAAGCTCCAGCACGGGCTCGGGCGGGAACACGTTGAGGCCGATTGCCCCGCCCGTACCGGTGAGGATCGCGACAGTAATTGTGAATGGCATCATCGGTCGACATCGTTCACGCGCCGCGGATGCGATGGCCTCGAGTTGGTCGGCGGTCGGGCCGGGATGGTAGGCGATCCGGTCGAGCGTGAGGTGCACCATTGACGGCGGCACTAGATCGTAGTACGGAAATGAAAGCCGGTCCTGGCACTGCCGTACGAGGCGCAGGACATCGCTGGCCTGGTCGAAGGTGACGTACCAGTAGTAGCCGACGCGAGGCCCGGTCCGGGTCCAGTGGTTACGAAGGTGGCGGACTCGACGGAAGTCGGCCAGAAGGTTGGCCACGGCCGTGGGCTCGACGGGCAGTCGGTCAGGCACGGCGATGCTCCAAAGCCGAAATGTTGTCTCGCACTCGTCCCGTCTGCCCAGTACAGGCACGGTTCAGGATCATTATTGCTCGCTGATTCGGGCTGGGTGGTAGGCGTGCCAGGCATCGCGTAGGTCGCTGGCGATCCTTGGGCCAGCACGGGTGACACCAGCGGTGCGGGCGAGCGCGTCGAGAATCCCGCGACGGTGCTCGTCCGGGAGTGGGCCCGCCCCTCCTGGGCGGTGGCTTGAATGTATGCGGAACTGTTCCGTGGGGCGAGGGTCTGCGCCTGCTGCGAAAGGTCGGCGGCCAGGCGGAACTGACCGTTGGTGAGGGCAACCCAGGATCTGGTCTCCACGGCCCACGCCGCAATCTCGGTCACGTCGGCGTGTCGCGCAAGTTCGAAGGCCGCCACCAGCTCGGCATCCGCCGCCGGACGCTGCCCGAGGCCGATATGCACCGTCGCCGAGAGCAGCGTTAACCAGCCCGTCGCGATCATCAATCGCCGCTGCTGGCCCAAGGTGATGGATGCGTCCAGCAGCCGATGGCAATAGCGCACGTACCGACGAACCCGTGGCGGCAGAACACGGGGAGGAGTTCGAGCGTAGGGCTGGCCAGCTCGTCGCGCCCGCTCGAGCCAGGTCAAGGTCTCGTTACTCACGTCGCTGGCTGCCACTCTGCGAGCCAGTTCGAGTGCGACCGTCTCGTCGTCAACGCTTGACGTTGATTCACTTGTCAGCGCAATGCGTAGTTCTTGGCCGCGCCGAGCGACCGGGCGCGATCGGTTGCTAGGCTCTCGTTTCCCGTCGAGCGCCATGGTCATCTCCGTCAGCCAGTTCATCGGTACTCTATCGTTACCTGCCACTATTAGCAATCATGAGTATCGTGCGGTTCCAACACTGCGGGGGCGGGTCCATCGTTCGGAGGTGGTTTCAGCCGGACGGCAAACGGGACTGCCACGTCACGAGTTGCCAGCGACAGAGGGCCTACCCATGAGCGGGGCCACTGGACGGTTCACCGAGGCCGTGGTGACGCGAGCCATGCGGCGGGTCGCCCGGCAGCTCAACGTGCCCGCGGAGGACGCGACGCTCCTGCGGCTGACCAACAATGCCGTATTCGTGCTCCCCGCCGCCGGGCTGGTCATTCGAATCACTCGATCGTTGGCACTGGCCGACCGGGTTCATAAGGTCGCCAAACTCGGTGCCTGGTTCGAGCACGTCGGCGCCCCCACGATTCGGCTGGACCACCGCATCGACCAACCCGTGCCCGTCGGCGGCCTCCTGGCCACGGTGTGGCGCTACGTGCCGCCGATGCGACCGGCCCCAACCGTGCCCGACCTGGGCCGCGTGCTGCGCGAGTTCCACGCGTTGCCGCCCTCGCCCTTCGCGTTGCCGAGCTGGGATCCGGTCAACGACGCCCGCGCCCGCCTCGACGACGCCGAAGCGCTCGACGACCACGAACGGGAGTTCCTCGTCCGCTGGTGCGACAGCATCGAGGCCCGCCTGGCGAGCCTCCGAGGCCGAGGCGACTGGCGGCTCGTCCACGGCGACGCCCACGTCGGCAATCTCCTCCGAGAATCGGCCACCCGCGTCGTCCTGTGCGACTTTGATTCGACGTGCCTGGGACCGTGGCAGGTCGACCTGGCGGCCGTGGCCGTCGGCGAGATCCGGTTCGGGCGGGCCAACGCCCACCAGGCCATGGCGACGGCGTACGGCTACGACGTCACTCGCGACCCGGACTGGCCGCTGCTTCGCGGGGTGCGTGAGCTCAAGCTGGTCGTGTCGGCGGTTCCGCTTCTCGCCAGCACGCCGGGCGTGGCGGCCGAGTTCCGGACCCGACTGACGTCCATCATGGACGGTGACGAGAACGTGCGCTGGACACCGTACGCCGACCTGACCCGTCCTTCCGGCGGCGACCGTCGCCCATGACGCCCACTGGCTGGTTGGCCGCTGTCGGTCGGAATGGAAGGTCCAGCCGGCCGAGGCCAGATGTCACCAGGCGTACGGGCCGAGCCGGCCCCAGGCCACCAGGGCGGCGAGCACGAACAGGATCGCGTTGACCGCGATCGCCTGCGGCTCCTTGCGGCGGGCGTGGGTGACTGCGGCCAGGACCATGATGACGGCCAGGCCGGTCGCGGCGAGCGGGGTCAGCACCGGCGCGATTCCGGTCGCCGCGGGCAGGATCAGCCCGAGCCCACCGAGCACCTCGGCCACGCCGATGAACTTCACGGTGCCGGCGGAGAAATCCTCGGTCCACGGCAGCATGGGCTGGAGCTTCGCCTTCGGCGTGATCAGCTTCCCCAGGCCGGCCAGGAAGAACGCTGCGGCGAGAACGGACTGGACGATCCACAGGAACGTGTGCATGGTGAGGGGTCTCCGCTGAGGTCGTGATCGTGCCGAAGCACGAGCCTAGCTCAGCCAGATGCCGACCTCGTTCCTCGCTGGCGGCGGTGCCAGCCGGAGCCGGTCACCCGCCCGTCATCGACGACGCGCGGCGAAAGGCGCTGGTGCCACCGCGGACGGCGGAGCGCGGTGGCACCGCAAATGCACGCCTCGCCAGCGCGTCCGCGAGTAGGTCGCACGAGACGTGCACCCGAATCTGGTCGGCGGTCGCCGGCCGATGTCCTCCAGGAAGGTAGCGCACAGTAACTGGCGACTAATTCTTCGACTGCATGAGCTCCCGTATTCCGCTGATGACCAACAACACCGTCAGGATCCAGCCGGGCCACCAGGTGACCTTCATCAGAATGTCCAA
>JADGGF010000004.1 GCA_019690055.1 Micromonosporaceae bacterium | reverse complement strand
GACGGCCTAGCACCGATCGACTACGAACGATTGATGGCCGAGGCTCGGAGGGCCGACGCCGCATAGCGGAGTCCTCCACGCTTCGGGGGGATTGACACTCTCGGTACTTGAGCGTGGCGGCCTTGTCATGCCGTCTGTAGTCGCGGTCGGGTGACTGCGATGTGTGTCATGATGCGTCGTCGATAGTTGTCCATGTTGGTGAACCCGCAGGCGACGCGTTTGACCTGCTTGATGATCCGGTTGAAACCCTCGGTTCTGGCGTTGGTGACACGCTCGGTCAGGGCGACGAGGATGGCCGGCCACCAGGTCTCGATCGTGTAGGCCAGGCGGGTGGTCTCAGGCATGTTCGCCTGCGCGCACGCCTGGTAGAAGCGCCACAGCGCGGCCCGGATCCGGGCCGGTTCGTGCTGGGCAAGCAGTTGGCGCAGCAGTTCCTTGCAGCCCCAGGCGGCGCTGATCTCGCCGGTGGGGTCGTCGGCGTCCAGCACGCGGTTCAGCCGGTCGAGTTGGCGCTGGGAGAGCCGGTCGCCGGCGGTGAGCAGCATGCGCCGATGTGCCCAGACCGGGTCGGAGGCGAGGCCGCGGCGCTGGTGCAGTTGGCGGGTGACGCGTCGGCGGACCTCGGTGACCATCTCGTTGGCCAGTCGGACCAGGTGCCAGTGGTCGACCGCGATCCGCGCTTGCGGTAGCGCGGCGCGGATGCCGGACGCGTACGGGGCGGACGGGTCGATGACCACCAGCTCAATGCCCTGCCGGAACTCGGCACTCTGCTCGGCCAGCCAGGTGCGCACACAGGCCCCGGAGCGGCCCGGGGCCAAACCCAGCAGCAGCCCGGGCCGGTGGTGTCCGCGCCCGCGAACGAGGTCATCCACGGATCGCTGCGCCGCCACCCCTGCTCGGCCAGGACCCAGCGCACCGCGCGGGCACGGGTCTCGTCGATACCCAACACCCGCGTCGGGGCCGGCGGTCCCAACCACTGTGCTGCGGCGGCCACCAGCGCCCGATGCGCCGTGCGCCAGGCCACACCGTACTCGGCGGCCACCTCCGACACCGCCCGGTTCGACCCGGCGATCGCCTCGGCCAGCCGCTGACGCAGCCGGCTCGTCAGCCGTGACCGGGGCGGAATCTCACCGCTGACCTGCGTCAACGACGCCCGCGGACAGGCCGCCTGCTGGCAGAGCAGGCGGCGCTTGCGCCACCACAATGCAACCTGCTGATCGGCGACCGGCAGATCCCGGATGCGCACCAACGGGCGCTCCTTGACCCGGCTGCTCGCCGTCCCGCACTCGGGACAGATCCCTTGCTGATCAACGGTTTCAACGACGACCTGAACGACCCGGTCGGCGACACGTACGACGTCGACGACACGGAAGCTGTCCAGGCCAAACAGCAATGACGTACCGTCGTCCATGCTCGTGGCCTCGCTGCCTGTTGGTTGTGAGAGACAGACAGCATGGCGAGGCCACGAGCCCTAATCACGCATCGACACCCCGCTCAAGTGCGGAGGACCCCGTTGCCTCGGCACGCTGTAGCCGGCCCACCCGTAGGCACCCGACGCCTTTGTGCGATTGAGTGACGTCGGTCCTGTTCGCCGCGCCCCATTCCGCCCTTGCCCCGACGGGGTCGCTGGCGGAGTTAGGCGAGCGGGCCGACGGCGTCCTCGATGCGGGCGAGCAGGCCCGGGCCGGCGACCAGGGTGCGGGCCGCCTCCAGGATCGGGGCGAGGAAGCGGTCCGGGCCGGGATCGCCCAGGTAGGGCGTGAGCATCTCGATGGCGATGCGTCCGGCCGGTGACGGCACCAGGGGAGCCCGCAGCTGCAGAGCCCGGACCGCGCACACCAGCTCCACCGCGAGCAGGCTGGTGAGGTTGTCGAGCACCCGGCGCAGCTTCACCGTGGCCGCCCACCCCATCGACACGTGGTCCTCCTGCATGCCCGACGTCGGCACCGAGTCGACCGAGGCCGGCCCGGCGAGTCGCCGGTTCTCGGCCACGATGCCGGCTGCCGTGTACTGGGCGATCATCAGGCCGGAGTTGACGCCGGGATCGGGGGTCAGGAAGGCCGGCAGGTCGCGGGACCGGTGCACGTCGAGCAGCCGGTCGACCCGGCGTTCGCTGATCGCGCCGACCTCGGCCGCGGCGATGGCGAGGAAGTCGGCGGCGAAGCCCAGCGGGGCGCCGTGGAAGTTGCCGGTGGACAGCACTCGGCCGTCGGGGAGCACGACCGGGTTGTCCACAATGGAGCGTAGCTCGCGCTCGGCCACGGTCGTGGCGAACTCCAGCGTGTCGCGGGCGGCCCCGGCCACCTGGGGCGCGCAGCGTAGCGAGTAGGCGTCCTGCACGGCGTGCGTCATATCGTCCCGATGGGAGTCCATGATGGACGATCGCTGCAGCAGGGCGTGCAGGTTCGCCGCGGACGCGGCCTGCCCAGGATGGGGCCGCAGCGCGTGCAGCTCCGGCAGGAAGGGCCGGTCCGAGCCGAGCATCGCCTCGACCGACAGGGCCGCCGTGACATCGGCCATCGTGAACAGGTGGCGGGCGTCGGCCAGCGCCAGCAGCAGCATCCCCAGCATGCCGTCGGTGCCGTTGATGAGGGCCAGGCCTTCCTTGGCGGCCAGCTCGATGGGCTCCAGGCCGTTGTCCCGCAACGCCTGCGCGGCCGGCACCCGGGCACCGTCCCGATCCAGCACCCAGCCCTCGCCGAGCAGCACGAGCGCGCAGTGCGCGAGCGGAGCCAGGTCCCCGGACGCGCCGAGCGAGCCGTGCTCGGGGACCCACGGGGTGATGTCGTGGTTGAGCAGGTCGACCAGGGCCTGGGCCACCAGCGGTCGTACGCCGGAACGCCCCATGGCCAGCGACCGGACCCGCAGCAGCATCATGGCCCGCACCACCTCCCGGGGCATCGGGGCGCCGACCCCGGCCGCGTGCGAGCGGATCAGCGCGTGCTGCAGCTCGGCTCGGCGCTCGGGCTCGACGAAGGTGGACGCCAGGGCCCCGAAACCGGTGGAGACACCGTAGACGGGGCGCTCCTCCGCCTCAATGCTGTCCACAATGGAGCGGCTGGCGGCCATCGCCGCGATCGCCTCCTCGGTGAGCTCGACCCGCGCGTCGTCGCGGGCCACGGCGAGGACCTCGGCCGGGGTGACCGGGCTCGGGGTGACCGAGACGACCAGGAGCTTCCCGGATCGCTGGGCGGCAGAGGGTGCGGAGTTCATCACAGAGGTTCGCCTCCGATCAGGACAGTCCGGATCAGGGGTACGCCCGGGCGGTAGGCGAGGTGGCGGTACGAGGGCGCGTCCAGCACGGCGAGGTCGGCCCGGGCCCCCGGCGTGAGCCGGCCCACGTCGTCGCGGCGCAACGCGGCCGCGCCGCCCGCGGTCGCCGCCCACAGCGCCT
This sequence comes from Micromonosporaceae bacterium, assembly GCA_019690055.1. Taxonomy (GTDB): domain Bacteria; phylum Actinomycetota; class Actinomycetes; order Mycobacteriales; family Micromonosporaceae; genus DATBGZ01. The sequence continues at coordinate 27,200 of JADGGF010000004.1, read as the reverse complement.
CGCCCGGGGTCATCCGCATCTCCCGCACCGCCAAGGCGATGCAGAACGGCATCGACGTCGTGTAGGACGAGCCGGGATTGGCGTCGGAGGCGAGCGCGACCGTCACGCCGGCGTCGAGCAGCCGGCGAGCATCGGGGTAGGGCGACCGGGTGGAGAACTCGGCGCCCGGCAGCAGCGTGGCCACTGTGTCCGACCCGGCCAGGGCATCGATGTCCTGGCCGGACAGGTGGGTGCAGTGGTCGGCGCTGGCCGCCCCCACCTCGACGGCCAGGGCCACGCCCGGCCCGGGCCCGAGCTGGTTGGCGTGGACCCGCGGGGTCAGTCCGGCCGCCAGGCCGGCCCGAAGCACCGTCCGCGCGGCGTCGACGTCGAAGGCCCCGCGCTCGCAGAAGACGTCGACCCACCGGGCGTGCGGGGCGGCCGCGGCGAGCATGGGACCCGTGACGAGCGCGACGTACTCCTCGGTCCGCCCGGCGTACTCGGGCGGCACCACGTGCGCGCCCAGGAAGGTGGTCTCGGGCGTGGCCTCGCGGGCCAGCCGCAGCGACCGCTCCTCATCGGCGACCGTGAGCCCATAGCCGCTCTTGATTTCGATGGTCGTCGTCCCTTGCCGGCGCGCCTCGATGACCAGGCGGGCCAGGTTTGCCCGCAGGGTGGCGTCGTCGGCCGTCCGGGTGGCGGCCACCGTCGTCACGATCCCGCCGCCGGTATACGGAACGCCCCGCATTCGGGCCTCGAACTCGTCGACGCGGTCCCCGGCGAAGACCAGGTGGGTGTGGCTGTCCACGAAGCCCGGGATCACCGCGGCCCCGGCGACGTCCAGGCCGTAGTCGGCGGCCGGGGCGCGAGTGGACGGCCCCACCCAGGCCACCCGGCCCTCCTCGGCCACGAGCGCGGCGTCGGTCAGGATGCCGAGCGGTCCCTCGCCCAGGGCCGGGTCGTTCGTGACCAGCTCGCCGATGTTGGTGACCAGCACGCTCATGACCACACCGCCTGGATCGCGGACGCCAATGCGCCCGGGACGTCCTCGACGAACAGGTGCCGTCCGTTGTGGACGATCGGCCGGCCGTCGACCACCACGTCGGTCACGTCGGCCACGGTGGCGGCGAAGAGGACCGCGCCGGCCGGGTCGTCGTACCCCGCGGTGCGCACGGTGTCCAGGCGTACCGTCACCAGGTCGGCCCGCGCGCCCACCGCGATGGACCCGGCGTCGGGCCACCCCAGGGCCGCGTGACCGTGGCGGGTCGCCGCGTCGATGAGGTCGGCCACGGCGAAGTGTCCGCGCCGCTGGGAGCGCAGGCGCTCGTCGAGCTCCACCGCTCGGGCCTCCTCCAGCAGGTCGATGACCGCGTGACTGTCCGAGCCGAGGCTCAGGGGGCTGCCGGCGTCGGCCAGCGCCCGGCCCGGGCCGATGCCGTCGGCGAGGTCCCGCTCGGTGGTGGGGCACAGGCACACCGTCGTCCCCGACTGGCCGAGCAGGGTGATGTCCACATCGGAGAGATGGGTGGCGTGGACGGCGGTGGTCGTGGGCCCCAGCGCCCCGGCCTCAGCGAGCAGCTGGGTTGGGGTGCGACCGTACCGGGCCAGGCACGCCTCGTTCTCCGCCGGCTGCTCGGAGAGGTGCACGTGCAGCGGTCGGCCGGCCGCGACCGCCACGACCTCCGGCAGCAGGGGGGCCGGCACCGCCCGCACCGAGTGCGCCGCGACACCCGTGCGCAGGTGCGGTGGGTCGGGCAGGAGGGCGACTCGGCGGGCCCAGGCGTCGATCGATCCGTCGCCGAAGCGCCGCTGCGGACCGACCAGCGCCCCGCCATCCACTGTGGACGTCAGGTACAGCGTGTCGAGCAGGGTGATGCGGATGCCCGCCTCGGCGGCCGCGACCACGAGCGAATGCGCCATCTCGTTCGGATCGTCGTAGTCCTCGCCGTCGGGCGGGTGGTGCAGGTAGTGGAACTCCCCCACACAGGTGACGCCGGCCAGGGCCATCTCGGCGTAGGTGGCCCGGGCCAGTGCGTAGTACTGGTCGGGGTCGAGGCGGCCGGCGAGGTCGTACATCCGCTCCCGCCAGGACCAGAACGTGCCTGGGCCCTGGGCGCGGCCACGCAGCGCCCGGTGGAAGGCGTGCGAGTGGGCGTTGGCGAAGCCGGGCAGCGTCAGCCCGGTCAGCCGGGTAGCGCCGGGCGGCGGCGGCGACCCGGGCACGACGGCGGTGACACGACCGTCCGCCACGTCGATGCGGACGTCGCGGGCGACACCACCGCCCACCCACGCGTACTCGGCGTGGTAGCACTGCCCCGCCTCGCCGCTCAGCACGTCAGGACCGCTCAGCACGCCAGGTCCTCCAGGACGCGGGCCAGGGCCGCCACGCCGGCCACGCAGTCGTCGTCGGTGACGTGCTCGGCGGGGGAGTGGGACACCCCGGTCGGGTTGCGGACGAACAGCATCGCCGCCGGCACGCCGGCGGTCGCCAGCACGCCCGCGTCGTGGCCGGCCGCGGTGCCCAGAACCGGCGTGTCGGGGCCGAGCGTGGCGACCAGACGGTCGCGCAGGGCCGCGTCGAAGGCCACCGCCGGGGAGACGGACTCGACCGCCACCTCGACGGTCGTCCCGTCCCGTTCGGCCCGCTCCGCGACCCGGCGCCGCACATTCGCGACGAGAGTATCCAGTGTGGACTGTTCGGCGGCCCGGGCGTCGAGCCACGCGGTCACCGTTTCCGGCACGGCGTTGGTGGCGTTGGGGTGCACGGACAGGCGCCCGACGGTGGCGTGGCCGCCGAGAAGCCGCGCCTCCTTGTTCGCCGCGAGGACCGCGAAGGCGGCGGTGAGCATGGGATCGCGCCGATCCGCCATGAGCGTGGTACCGGCGTGGTTGCCTTCGCCGGTGAACTGCAGGCGCCACCGCCCGTGCGGCCAGATCCCGCTCGCCACGCCCACCGGCTGGGCCAGCCCGCGCCCCTGCTCGATGTGCAGCTCCACAAAGGACCCGATCCGGGCCAGGCGGTCCGGCTCGGGGCCGATCGACGCCGGGTCCAGCCCGGCTGCCGCCAGGGCCTGGGCCAGCGTCGTCCCGGTGGCGTCGGTGAGGGCGCGCGCCCGCTCCGGGTCGACGGCCCCGGTCAGCAGCCGCGACCCCAGGCAGGCCACGCCGAACCGGGACCCCTCCTCCTCGGTGAAGACCACGATCCCGACGGGACGCTGCGGCGTGACGGCCCGCGACCGCAGCGCGTCGACGGCGAGCAGCGCCGACACGACGCCGAGCGCCCCGTCGAACGCTCCGCCGTGGGGCACCGAGTCGAGGTGGCTGCCGGTGACCACGGCACCGCCGGAGGCCGGGTCGCCCCACCAGGCCCACAGGTTGCCGTTGCGGTCGGTCTCCACGGCCAGGCCTCGGGCTTCGGCCTGGGTCACGAACCAGTCCCGCGCGGCCAGGTCCGCCGGCGACCAGGACAGGCGCACGTAGCCGCCCGACGCCGGGTCGCGGCCGATGGGCGCCAGCGACGACCACAGGGATCGCCAGGCCAGCCGGGACGCGTCCGCCTCCGACTCCACAGTGGACATCGACGGTCAGCCTTCGCGCATCGGAATCCGTACGCCGTGCTCGCTGGCGACCCGCTCGGCGTCCGCGTAGCCGGCATCGACGTGACGGATCACGCCCAGCGCCGGATCGTTGGTGAGCACCCGTTCCAGCTTCTGCGCGGCCAGCGGGGTCCCGTCGGCCACCGACACCTGCCCCGCGTGAATGGACCGACCGATGCCGACGCCGCCGCCGTGGTGGATGGAGACCCACGACGCGCCGCTGGCCGTGTTGACCAAGGCGTTGAGCAGGGGCCAGTCGGCGATCGCGTCGGAGCCGTCGAGCATCCCCTCGGTCTCCCGGTAGGGCGAGGCGACCGAGCCGCAGTCGAGGTGGTCGCGCCCGATGACGATCGGGGCCTTCAGCTCCCCGGCGGCCACCATCTCGTTGAAGCGCAGGCCGGCCCGGTCCCGTTCGCCGTAACCGAGCCAGCAGATGCGTGCCGGCAGGCCCTGGAACGCCACCTTCTCGCCGGCCAGCCGGATCCACCGGGTCAGGGACTCGTTGTCGGGGAACAGGTCCAGCACCGCCCGGTCGGTCGCCGCGATGTCGGCCGGGTCACCCGACAACGCCGCCCACCGGAACGGCCCCTTGCCCTCGCAGAACAGCGGCCGGATGTACGCCGGCACGAAGCCGGGGAAGGCGAAGGCGCGCTCGTACCCACCCAGTTGGGCTTCGCCGCGGATCGAGTTGCCGTAGTCGAAGACCTCGGCCCCGGCGTCGAGGAACCCCACCATCGCCTCGACGTGCTTGGCCATCGACGCGCGGGCCCGGCGCGTGTACTCCTCCGGCTCGGCCGCGGCGTAGACCCGAGCGTCCTCGATGGACACTCCCTCGGGGACGTACGAGAGCGGGTCGTGGGCGCTGGTCTGGTCGGTCACGATGTCGGCCGGCACGCCGCGGCGCAGCAGCTCCGGCAGCACGGTCGCCGCGTTGCCCACCACGCCCACGGAGAGCGCCCGGCCCTGCGCCCGGGCCCGTACGGCCTTCTCGACGGCGTCGTCCAGGTCGTCGGCGATCTCGTCGAGGTACCGGGTGGCGACGCGCCGCTGCAGCCGGGTCGGGTCGACATCGACGATGAGGCACGCGCCCCCGTTCATGGTCACGGCCAGCGGCTGCGCCCCGCCCATGCCGCCACACCCGGCGGTGACCGTGAGCGTCCCGGCCAGCGAGTTGCCGAACCGCTTGGCGGCGACGGCGGCGAAGGTCTCGTAGGTGCCCTGCAGGATGCCCTGGGTGCCGATGTAGATCCACGAGCCAGCGGTCATCTGGCCGTACATGGTCAGGCCCAGCGCCTCCAGCCGCCGGAACTCGGGCCAGGTGGCCCAGTCACCGACCAGGTTGGCGTTGGCGATCAGGACCCGGGGCGCCCACTCGTGGGTGCGGACGACCCCGACCGGGCGGCCGGACTGCACGAGCAGCGTCTCGTCGTCGCCGAGCGTGGTCAGCGTCCGGACCAGCGCGTGGTAGGAGGGCCAGTCCCGGGCCGCCTTGCCCGTGCCGCCGTAGACCACGAGATCCGCGGGGCGCTCGGCCACGTCGGGGTCGAGGTTGTTCATCAGCATGCGCAGGGCGGCCTCCTGGGGCCAGCTCCGCGCGCTCAGCCCCCGACCGGTCGGGGCCCGGACCCCGCCGGCGGGTGGGGTGCCGGCCGGTGGGACCCCGGCGATGCCCGTCGGCTCGGCGCCCCGGTCGCCGGTTACCCGCTCGGTTGCGACCGTGGGACTCGGTGTGTCCTGCCCGCGCTCGTCCCGCGGGGTGTGCTCGGGTGCGCCCGGCACCGGGCTGATCGTCGCCACCTGGCCGTCTCCTTTGACCGCCTGCCCTTCTGCCGAAGGGTATCCGGGCGCGACCGACCAACGCGACCGGCCCGATCCGTCCGGGCCTGGTCCGGCCGGAGCCCCGTCCGACTGGGCCGGATCCGTCCGGGCCTCATCCATCTGAGCCGGAATCGGCGCGCGTCCCACGGTTCGGGTGGTCAGGCCAGTACTGTCGTGTAGCAGACGGTAAGGTGTCCCGGGCTGCAGTGGGGCTGGGTGGCAACGTGACGATCGATGAGCTGACGTTCGGTTGGGTCGGCTGGACCGACCTGAACCGGTCGCCGCGTGTGCTCGACCTCTCCTGGGGACGGATGGAGGTCGAGGGCCTCGGGGTGGGCAAGGACTTCAAGCTCTACCCGGGTGGCGGTCGGCTGTGGGACTGGAGCCTGTCGGGCACCCAGCACGAGCCGGGCATCCAGTGTCGCGACGTCGACGATCTGATCAACAACGGCGCCACCGTGGTCGTGCTGTCGCAGGGCATGGAGATGCTGCTGCGGGTTCCCCGGTCCACCATCGAGTACCTCGAGCAGCGGTCGATCGTCGTGCACGTCGCCCCGACCCGCGAGGCGGTGCGCATCTACAACGAGCTGGCTGAGACCACCACGGTCGGTGGGCTGTTCCACTCCAGCTGCTGACCGGTAGTCACGAAGCGGTGGAGGCGATCCCGCCCGTCCTGGCCCGCAACGTGGTCGCCGCCTGGGGAGCCGACGGCCGGCGATTCCTCGACGACCTGCCGGCGCTGCTCGACTCGGTGACCCAGGACTGGGGGTTGACCGTGGTCGCCCCGCTGCCCATGACCTACCACTGGGTGGGTCGCGTCCGCCAGGCGGGCGGGGGCGAGGCGGTGTTGAAGCTCGGTCCGCCGCAGGCGGTCGAGGTGGGCAGTGAGGCCGCGGCTCTGCGCCACTTTGCCGGTGCGGGAGCCGTACGGCTCCTGGCGGCCGACCTCGCCCGGGGCGCGCTGCTGCTGGAGCTGGCCACCCCCGGCGAGTCGGCCCGGCCCCTCGTCCCGGCCAAGGACCTCATCGCCACCGCCGCGATCATCACGGTCATGCGGCGCCTGCACCGCCCGCTGCCTGGTTCGTTGCCGTCGGTGCCGGAACTCGGGGTTCGCAACCGCCGAACCTTCGCGGCGTACCTGGCGCGCCATCCGGGCGACTCACCGCTCCCTCGCCGGCTGGTCACGCGGGCGTTGGGGCTCTCCGACGAGCTGTGCGCCAGCGCGGCGTCGCGGGTGGTGCTGCACGGCGACCTGCACCACGACAACGTGCTGCGGGCCGCCCGCGCGCCGTGGCTGGCGATCGACCCGCACGGCGTGGTCGGGGACCCGGGCGCCGAAGTGGGGCCGATGCTTTATAACCCCGATCCAGACAATCGCGATCCGGCCCTGCTCGCATTGGTGCCGGCCCGCCTCGAACAACTCGCCGACGGTCTCGGGATGGACCCCGATCGCGTGGCTGCCTGGGGCTTCGTCGGTGCCGTCCTCTCCGAAGTCTGGACCGCCGAAGACCCCACGGCCCCGACCACCCGCGCCCTCGACGTCGCCCTGCTCCTGGCGCAGCGCATCGAGGCTACCTAGGCACACCCAAAGGCTCATCGCCGCGCATCGTAGGGAAGTGTCCGATGTGGACGGCACGGAGCTTGGGCGCCGACGCCGCGCCCACCGGCGTCCAGCTCGCCCCTGGACGGCGAATCCCCCACTTACCGGTGGTCGGGACTCGTCTGCTCCGGCGCCCGAGGGAACTCGGCTTCCAACTCGTCAGCGGCCGCGTTGTCGCCGAGGAAGCGCAGGATCTGAATGAGCCTGCGGGCGGTGGCGAGAGTGACGAGGTGGCGGTCGCCGAGGACGCGACGCCGCGTGGCGAGGGTCTGTCGGAGAAGGTCGCGGGCGGCGGTGTGCTCGCCGAGGGCGTGCAGGGTTTCCGCGAGGTTGTGGGCGCTGATCAGCGTGCTGGGGTGGTCGTCGCCGAGGATGCGACGGCGCGCGGTGAGGGTTTGTTCGTGGATCTCGCGGGCGGCGGCGTAGTCGCCGAGGTCACGCAGGGTTTCGGCCAGGCTGTGTGCGCTGATGAGGGTGGCGGGGTGGTCGTCGCCGAGGAGGCGGCGTCGGGTGGCGAGCACCTGTTCGTGGATCTCGCGGGCCGCGGCGTAGTCGCCGAGCTCACGCAAGGTCACGGCGAGGTTGTTCGCGCTGATGAGGGTGGCGGGGTGGTCGTCGCCGAGGAGGCGGCGTCGGGTGGCGAGCACCTGTTCGTGGATGTCGCGGGCGGCGGTGTGCTCGCCGAGGAGGCGCAGCGTGAACGCGAGGTTGCTGGCGCTGTTGCGGGTGTCGGGGTGGTCGTCGCCGAGGACCCGCCGGCGAGTCGCGAGGGTTTGCTCGTGCAGGTCGCGGGCGGCGGCGAGATCGCCGAGACCACGGAGGGCCATCGCGAGGTTGTTTGCGCTCTTCAGTGTGTCCGGATGCTCCTCCCCGAGGACTCGGCGACGTGATTCGAGGGTGCGCCGGTGTACCTCGGCGGCGGCGGCGTAGTCACCGAGGGAGCGCAGCATCTCGCCGACGCGGTTGGCCGCGGCGAGCGTGTCCGGGTGCTCGGGACCGAGGCTCGTGGCCCAGGCGGTGGACAGCTGCTCGGCGAGCGTGTGGGCGGACCGGTAGTCGCCCCGGCGAGCCTGGTACCGGACGGCGTTGACGGCGGTTCGGCGGAGTCGGGCGTCGGCGCTGGCCGTCGGGTCAAGCGCGAGGATGTGGGGGAGCAGGGTCTGCCAGGTCGGCCAGCATCGAGGGTTGGCCGTCTCGGTGGGTCTGGTGGCGACCACGAGGGCGGTGGCGGCGGCCGCGGTCTCGGCGCGTTCGGCGTCGGTGAGGGAGTCGGTGATCACGGCCTGGGTGAGGCGGTGCAGGACCAGGCCGTCCGGGGTGGGGCGGGCCAGGCCGAGGCTGCCGAGCGTGCCGGCGGCGGCGTAGAGGTCGGAGGCGTCGATGGCTCGCAGGGGCGCGGGGCGCTCCTCGATGTCCGGGTTGAGGAACCAGTCGACCGGCAGCGGCTCGGGCGCGAGCCGGGCGCAGACGCGCACCATGGCCAGCGCCGCCGGGTTCGTGTCGGCGAGCCGCTGCAGCGAGAGCGTGATCGACGCGGCCAGCGGCGCCGGGTAGCCGGTGGGCGTGCCGTGCTGCAGCACGCGGGCGGCGTGCTCGGCGAGCATCGTCTGGTAGCGGAGCGGGGTCACGCCGGTGCTGACCAGGTAGCCGGCCGCCTGGGCGATCGCCAACGGAAGGTCACCCAGCGCCTGCGCGAGCGAATCGGCGTCCGCCTCGTCAAGGCCGGCCTGTTCCCTCAGGAACTCGATCGACTCGCCTCGGGTGAACACATCGACCTCGACGGCGGCCGCCAGGCCGTGCCAGGCGCGGTGGCGGGAGGTGATGATGACGTGACCCTCGCCGCCGGGCAGCCAGTCCCGGATGTCGTCCGGCTTCTCGGCGTTGTCGAAGATCAGCAGCCAGCCGCTCTGCGCGCGCAGGCGTTCCTTCAGCCGAAGGGCGGCCTCGCGGGTGGGGGTGTCGGCGGAGACGATGCCCGCGGTGACGGCGATGGTGGCCGCCTGATCGTCGATCAGCTCGGGTCTCTGGGAGTCGAGCCACCCCACAAAGTCGTACTCGCGGGCGAACCGATGGGCGTACTCGATCGCGAGCTGTGTCTTGCCGACGCCACCCCAGCCGTGCAGCGCCTGCACCACCGCCCGCGATCCGGCGGTCAGCCGCTCCCGTAGGTCGGTCAGGAGACGGTCACGGCCCACGAAGCCGAGGTTGCGGGCCGGCACCGACCAGGTCCGGGGCAGCGATCGGGCCGCGCCCAGGCCGATGTCGGCCGGGCGCCGCGGCCGTACGGTCACCGGGCCGGGCTGCCCGGCGACGGCGCTCACCAGGACCTGGCGGGCCATCTCCTCGGGCAGGCCGACGAGGTCGGTGTAGATGTAGGGCCGGTAGAAGGTCGGCACATCACCGCTGGCGATGCGCAGCGGCACCAGGCCCGTCTCCCGGCCGGCCAGCCACGCGTTGAGCTCCATCAGGGTGTACTTCTTCGCGAAGTAGGCCGGGGAGAAGAGCGCGACCATGGCGTCGCACGCTTCGAGAGCCTCGCGCATCCGGTCCATGAAGTTGTCGCCGTAACGCCAGTCGATGTCGATCTCGACCTCGTAGCCGGCCTGGCGGAGTTGCTGGGCGACCCATTCGGCCCGTTGCCGGTCCTCCGTCGCGTACGACACGAAGACGCGCACCCGTCCACTGTGGCAGGTCGAGGCAATGGCAAGCATCCAACGACCAGCCATTGCCGCATCGTCTGCCCAGCAACCGCGGGTAGCCTTCCAGCGGGATCGAGAAAGGGACAACCTCGTGAGTGAGACGGAACGGTGGGCCACGCTGGAGGAGATCGTGGCGGCGCGGGACCGGTTCGAGGCGGCGATTCCCGGGTGGCAGCCGCCGGCCGCGTTCGGGGTGGGCCGACGGGTCGGCGACGGCGTGGAGTTCGCGCGGATCAATACCGAGCGGCACCAGCTCCCGGCGGTCATCATGGCCACGGTCTGCGGCCATCGCCAGGGGTCGGCGTCGTACCGGCTGACCCCCGGCGACCTGGACCGAGCGATCGAGCTGCTCGCGCCGGCGGAGGCGGACACGAGCCAGCCGCACCCGAACCTGTGGGCCTGGCGCGAGCTGCGGGCCCGGCTCGCCGACACCGCTGAGTTGATCGCGGTCTTCGATGCCGATCCGAACCAGCCGTGTGCCGACCCGTACGTGATCGCGATGCGAGCCCAGGTGGGGGCCTGAGCCAGCCCACGGTGGATCAGTCGGCGCGTTCCAGCACGAAGACGGGGATGCGACGGCTCGTCCGCTGCTGGTACTCGGCGTAGTCGGGGAAGGCGGCGACGGCCCGCTCCCACCACAGGTCGCGCTCGGCCCCCTCCACCTCCCGGGCAACGTAGGTGTGGACCTGGGTGTCGTCCTGCAACTCGACGGTGGGGTTGGCCTTGAGGTTGTAGTACCACAGCGGGTGGGCGGGTGCGCCGCCCTTGGAGGCCACGACCGCATAGGCCCCGTCGTGCTCGACCCGCATGACCGGAACCTTGCGCACCTTGCCGCTGCGGGCGCCGCGCATGGTCAGCAGGACCACCGGGCGGCCCTTGATGGTGGCGACGGTGGTGGTCCCGCTCTGGGTGATCTTCTCTACGTGCTCGCGAACCCATGCGGTCGGGCTGGGCTCGTACTCTCCCTCGATCGCCATGACTGCGACGATACCGTTCCCGGCGTCAGCGTCGGGTCGGACCGGCAACCGTACGGCTCACGCGGCGGGATCACGAGCAGGCGTGAGTCCACTGTGGCCGGTCGGAGGAACGCGGACCGGGGCAGCGGCGCAGCGGCAACCGCTCAGCCGGCCGGGCCGGTGACGCCGAGCGTCAGCTCTCGATGGTCTCGCCCTCCGGGCAGGTGAGCAGGTAGGCGAGCACCTCGGAGAGCCGGGCGGTGGCGACGGCGATGCTGGTGTCGGCCGCCCCGTAGTAGAGCCGCAGCTCATCGGTGGCGGGATCGTGCACCAGACCGCTGGGGAAGACCACGTTCGGCACGTCGCCCTGGCGCTCGTAGTCCGTCGCCGGCGAGAGCACCCACTCGGGGCTGCGGTGCTTGACCACCGACGGGTCGGCCAGGTCGAGCAGCACCAGACCGGCCCGGTAGGCGGGTCCGGCCACGGTGTTGCGCACGCCGTGGTAGATCCCGAGCCAGCCGTGCTCGGTCTCCAGCGGCGGCGGACCCATGCCGATCCGAACGGAGTCCCACCACGTGCCGGCGCGCGCCGCCAGCACCGGCTCCGGGTTGGACCAGGCGCGCAGGTCGCTCGACCGGGAGAGCCACACGTCCGCCCGGTGGGAACTCGACGATGTCGGTCGATGGAAGAGGATGAAATTCCCGTCGATCTTCCGCGGCAGCAGGCAGGCGTTCTTGTCCTCGGGCGGCATGACCACGCCGAGCTGCTCGACCGTCTCGAAGTCCCGGGTCAGCGCCAGCGCCACGCAGGGGCCGGCGGGGCCGTAGGCCGTATAGGCGATGACCCATCCATCCATGGCGTCGACCCGGGTGACCCGGGGGTCCTCCACGCCCCAGCGGTTGGTGGGATCGTCCTCGTCTCCCGCCAGCAGCGGCTTGGGGTCCACGCGCCAACCGCTCACCCCGTCGTCGCTGCGGGCGACCGTGAGGTGGGACACCCCCCGGCGGTCCTCCACCCGGCACACCAGCACGGTGCCACCATCCGGGGTCGTCGTGGCGCCCGGATTGAACACCGTGTTGACGGCGTAGGGCCAGGCGTCCGCCGTGAGGATGGGGTTGGCGGGATGACGCACGAAGAGATCTGCGGCGCGCACGGGCGCGGGCGGGTCGGCGGCCATGGCGTCCTTTCGCTTCGCTAGGTGTCGGCGACGATCTTCTCGTACAGATGGAGGTATTCGTCAACCATGCGCGCCGCGGAAAAACGACTCTCCGCGATGTCGCGAACCTGGCTGCGGTCCAGGCGGGCCGCGTCCGCCACCGCGTCCGCCGCCGCCTCGACCGAGTCCACGAGCAGGCCGGTCCGTCCAGGCTCGATCAGTTCAGGCATAGCACCTTTCGGGTAGGCCAGGACCGGGGTACCGCACATCATCGCCTCCACGACCGACAAGCCGAACGGCTCGGCGAAGCCGATCGGGTGCAGGAGAGCCACCGCCCCGCCCAGCACCTCGGCCCGGTCGGCCGGGCCCACGTTGCCGAGGTAGCGCACCCGCTCGCCGTCGATGTGCGGCTCGACGCGCTCGGCGTAGTAGGCCCGGTCGTGCACCGGACCGCAGATGACCAGCGGGCGGCCCGCCCGGCGAGCGATCTCAATCGCGTCGGCCGTGCCCTTGTCGGGATGGATCCGGCCGAACGCGACGAGGTGCTCGCCCGGGCGGGCGCGGAACGGGAACTGGCTGACGTCGATGCCGTGGTAGATCGTGGCGACGTACGGCAACCCTTCGGCCCGGTCGGCGTTCGAGATCGATACGAACCGGGCCCCGGCCGCGGCGGCGGCCTGGTAGGCCGGCAGGATCGCCGGCGACGAGAAGCCGTGCACGGTCGTGAGCAGCGGCGCCCGCCAGACCCGGGCCATGGCCAGTGGCAGCCAGTCGAGATGGTTGTGGACGAGGTCGAACTCGCCGCTGCGGGCCAGGCAGTGCCCGACGTGCAGCGCCTCCCAGACGCGCCCGTCGAGCGTGGGGTCCTCGCCGTACGGCCGCGGGCACACGCCATCCACCGCGGCGGGGGTCACCGAGTCGAGGGTCGCGAAGAGCGTGACGTCCACGCCCCGCGCGGCCAGCCCGTCCGCGAGCAGGGAGACCACCTGCTCCCACGGACCGTACGCCCGGGGCGGGGTGCGCCACGTGATCGGACCGAGCAGCGCGATCCTCATGACGCCGACCTCTCCATGGATTCGCTGGGCTCTACCTGGATGTCGCTGGGGCCTACCTGGATGTCGCTGGGGCCTCCATGGATGTCGCTGGCGCCTCCATGGATGTCGCGGAACTCTGCACGGACGTCGCCGGGCTCGACACGGCCCCGTGCCGGGCGGCCGGGGCCATGGTCGGGGCGAACGTCGGGTGAGCATCGCTGGACCGGGTGCGCGGCGCCCGCACCAGTCCGGCCCGCACCAGCGCGAGGTGCGCCTGGTGGAAGGCGAGGGTCGACTCCGCACCCATGTTCGGGTTGACGTCGTGCGCCTTGAGCCCGTCGTGGCAGCCGCCGCTGGCCGGGTCGTACAGTGCCCGACCGGCCCGGTTGAGCCCGTGGAACCAGGCCCGGGACCGGTGCGCGAGCCGGGCGTAGCGGGGCGTCCGGGTGACCAGCCACGCCTCGGCGAGCGCCTCGACCACGGCCGCCGCGTCCAGCGGCTGCTCGTCGCCCTCGTCGGCCAGGACCGGCTCGCCGCTGCGCCGCCAGTGGTTGCCGACGCAGCGCAGCACCGGGTGGGGCCCGGTCAGGCCGACCTGGCCGAGGTACCAGTCGAGCCGGGCCACGGCCCGCCGGACCATCGCGTGGTCCCCGAGCGCGGCGCCGGCCGCGATCAGGCTCTGCGGCAGCCGGGCGTTGTCGTAGGTGAGCTCGTCCTCGTACCAGTTCCACCCCGGCGCGGTCGCGCGCATCGCGTCCAGGCGCCGGGCCGCCTCGGCCAGCACGTCCCGGTGCTCGCGGCTCGGGCGGGCGACGCGCGCCAGACCCAGCAGGGCGTACGCGAGCGACCGCGGCGTGGTCAGGGCCGGCACGAACACGAGCAGCTCCCGCAGGAGCTGGCCGGCGCGAGCCGCCTGGGGCGCGGCCGATGCGCTGATCACCCCGAGGCCCCAGATCGCCCGGCCGACGTGGTCTCCCAGGTGCGGCTCGTCGCGCCACGTGCCGTCGAGGTCCCGCATGTTGCGCAGGCCACCGGGTCCGACCGCGTCACGGAGGAAGTCCACCGTGAGATCGAGCCAGCGGTGCGCCCGCTCGGCCTGCGGCACGAGCCCGGCGGTGACGATCCCGGCCGTGACGATCCCGAGGCGGGCCACATCGTCCACACAGGACCCTGACGCCCGGTCTGGGACGTCGCCGTGGGCGAACTGGATGATCCCGCCCGGGTCGACCAGCCGGGCGAGGTGGTCCAGCCGTACGGCCGGCTCGGCGCGCGTGCCCCGACCGACCTTGGTCGTCTCGAGGATCTCGGCCAGCCGGGCCGCGACGGCGGGCCAGGTGAGCTGACGGCCCAGGGCGTCCGCGGCCTGCTGAGCGCGGCGCCGGCGCTCGGGGTCGTCGAGGAGCGCCACGACCGCGTCGGCGAGCGCCGCATCGTTGTCGCACTCGACGATGAGCCCGGGCGCGTCCTGCCCGGGGGCGGCCGACAGCAGGTCGCACGCGTAACGGTAGGCCGTGGAGACCACGGGCCGCCCGGCGGCGACCGCGAAGGTCAGCGCGCCGGAGCAGATCTGCTCGGGGCCCCGGTACGGCGTGACGTAGATGTCGGTCGCGGCCAGCAGGGCGGCCAGCTCCGTCTCGGTGAGGAAGGCGTCGAGAAACTCCACGTGGGCGCCCACCCCGAGCTGCTCGGCGAGGTCGACCAGGCTGCGCCGGTACCGCTCGCCGTGCAGGCGGACCTCCTCGGGGTGGGTGGCGCCGGCGATGAGGTAGCGAACCTGCGGGTGCCGGTCCACGATGCGCGGCAGCGCGCGCAGCATCACCTCGAGTCCCTTGCCCGGGCCGATCAGCCCGAACGTGGACAGCGTCGTGGTGTCGCGCCCCGCCTCGATCGCGGCGGCCACGTCGGGCCGCAAGTGCGCCGGATCGACAGCGGCCCGCAGCACCTCGGGCGCGCCGTGCGGCACCATCACGACGCGGCTGGCGGGGGTCAGAGCGGCGTCGATGACCATCCGGCGGGCCGTCTCGGTGAAGACGGTGACGAGCGCCGCGTTCGTGCACAGCGGCCGCAGCGCGGCCGACTGCTCCGGCGTGTACTCGGCCAGGACGGTGTGCAGCGTGACGGCGTAGGGGATGCCGTGCTCACCGAGGCGGTCGGCCAGGCCGAGCACGTAGGCGCCCCCGGGGCCGCCGAAGATGCCGAACTCGTGCTGGATGAGCACCAGGTCCGCGCCGCGGCCGGCGATCGCGTCGGCGGCCCGGATGTAGTCGCGGGGCTCGTCCTGGCGGATGCGGATGATCTCGTCGGGGTACGCCAGGCCGTCACGGTCGATGGCACACACGTCGACCTGCCAGTGCGGCACGACCCGGCGCAGCGCGCTGCTCAGGTCGGAGGTGTAGGAGGCCAGCCCACACCGACGGGGCGGGAATGTCGACACCACGACCAGGTGCAGCCCGGTCCCGCTCGTTCCCGCCACGGTACGCACCGAGCGGTGTGGAGCCGTCAGACGCGAGTGCTCACGCGAGCGCGGAAGTAGACCCATCTCGCCACCTCACCGTCATCGGGACCGCGCGACGCGGCTCGACGCGCACCCGGCGTGTTGGGCGCCGCACGGTCGAGTAGCCGGTAGATCTCCAGAAAAGTGCTTAGCACTCTCCTGCGGCGAGTGCCAACCCTTCCCGCTGAATAGAGGCGTGTTTCATTGGCTGCGCCCCGGCCTTCAGGCATGACCGGGGCCGAAGAGATCACGGTACGGGGGTGGTTCGGCGCGGCGTCGGCGCGACGACGGCCGGGCCGGGCGAGGACCGGGTGGTGCTCGTGGCGGAGCGAGCGGCCCGGGCCGGCGCGCGACGGCGGCGTGCAGGGGGCGTCCGGACAAGGCCGGTGCGTTACCGTCATGCCTCGTGGAGGGGTTTCCGGCGGAGTTCGTGTGGGGCGTCGCGACCGCGGCGTACCAGATCGAGGGTGCGGTGGCCGAGGACGGGCGGGGACCGTCCATCTGGGACACGTTCAGCCACACCCCGGGCCGGGTCGCCAAGGGGGAGACCGGTGACGTGGCCTGCGACCACTACCACCGGTGGCCGGAGGATCTCGACCTGCTGGCCGACCTCGGGGTCGACGCCTACCGGCTCTCCATCGCCTGGCCGCGGGTGAAGCCGACCGGCTCGGGGCCGGTCGAGCAGCGCGGCCTGGACTTCTACCGCCGGCTGCTGGACGGCCTGCGGAGCCGGAACATCACGCCGTACGTGACGCTGTACCACTGGGATCTGCCACAGTCCCTTGAGGACAATGGTGGCTGGCGGGTCCGCGACACGGCGCAGCGGTTCGCCGAGTACGCCGAGGTGGTGGGCTCGGCGCTGGCCGAGTTCGAACCACGCTGGATCACGCTGAACGAGCCGTACTGCTCGGCGATCGTCGGGTACGCCCAGGGCCGGCACGCTCCCGGGGCGCGCGAGGGGCACGGGGCGCTCGCCGCCGCCCACCACCTGCTGCTCGCGCACGGGCTCGCCGTCGGAGTGCTGCGGTCGTACGGTCTCCCGGTCGGCGTGACGCTCAACTACTCGCCCATCGTGCCGTTGTCCCCGGCGGAGGAGGACCGGATCGCCGCTCGCCGCCTGGACCTGGTCCACAACCGGATCTTCCTCGACCCGTTGCTGCGCGGCGCCTATCCGGACGACTACGACGAGGTGCTCGGCTCGCTCACCGACCGGTCGTTCGTCCGGGACGGCGACCTCGCCATCATCTCGACACCGGTCGACTTTCTGGGGATCAACTACTACTTCCGTATCCACGTGCGGGCCGGAACCCTGACCGCGGGCGACACGCCGCACGACATCGGCGTCGTCTACGGCACGCCGGACGGCCCGCCGCGGACGATGCTGGACTGGCCGATCGAGCCGGAGGGTCTGGTCGAGACGCTGGTCGGCCTGCGCGCGGCGTACCCGGGTCTGCCGCCGATCTACATCACCGAGAACGGCTGCGCCTACCCGGATCGGCCGGACGAGCCGGACGACGCCCGGATCGCGTACGTGGCCGACCATCTGGCGGCGCTGCGGCGGGCCATGGCGGCCGGGGTCGATGTACGCGGATACTTCTACTGGTCTCTGCTGGACAACTTCGAGTGGGCCCGCGGCTACGACCCGCGGTTCGGGTTGGTGCACGTGGACTACCAGACCCAGGTTCGGACCCCCAAGGCGAGCTACCACTGGCTGCGCGAGCAATTGACATCCTGACCGGGTCATGAGTCGCCCAGCCCGGTGAAATTCGACACGAATATGTCCGGTATGCCGCGGTGTCGACATTCGAAATCGCGGCCTCGCGGACATTCCGCGATGGGTCGTTCTCGTCGGGCGAGAAAGGTACCTGCCAATTGTGCCGAGGGTCTCGGCCTTCGTGCCGGGCGGAAAACGCGTGCGTTCCGGGTCGTGTGAGTCGGTCGCTTGATGGAAAATACGATCTCGACATTCATGAGTTTGTGGTTTACACTGTGGGCGGCTCATCGCCGGACGATAACGCGGGCTCGACGGAGGCGTCGTGAAGAGACGAGTGAGGTACCTGGTCGAGCGTGTCGTTACTCGCCCCGGAATGCTGATGTTGTCGTTCGCGATGGCGTGCCTGTTTTTCATCGCCGTCGTGGCCGCGCTGACCTATGTCCTCACGCCGGCCGACGCCCGGGACACCGCCCAGATCGTGTGGCAGAGCATGCGGCACGTGATCGATCCGGGGGCGACCGAGGACGATACGGAGCGCACCTGGCCGTACCGGCTGGTCATGCTGTTGACCGCCGTCGGCGGCATCTTCGTCATCGGTGCCGTCGTGGCCGTGCTCACCTCGGCGCTGTACAACCGGATCGAGCTGGTGCGCCGGGGCCGCACCCCGGTCGCCGTGTCGGGCCACACGGTTGTGCTCGGTTGGTCGAGCCAGATCTACACAATCCTCGATGAGATTGCCCGTGCCCCCGGCCGGCGACCCCGGGTGGTCATCCTCGCCGACGAACTGTCCAAAGAGGAGATGGAGGACGCGATCCGGCGCCGGCCCCAGCGCCAGCGGGGTCCGAAGGCCGGGAAGCTCAGGAAAGTCACGGTGGTCTGCCGGCACGGCGACCCGACCAAGATGGAGGACCTGGAGATCGCCAATGTCGGCGCCGCCGAGGAGATCCTGGTTCCCCGGCCGCTCGGGCGGAATCCCGACATCCGGGTGTTGATGACCCTGCTCGCGCTCAGCCACCGGCCCTGGCCCGGGGAACGCCGGCCCGTGGCGGCGGTCATCTCGTCGAAGGCCAACTACGAGGCGGCCAAGCGGGCCTTGGACCGCTGGCCGGTCGACCGGTGCCACGTCGCCAACGCGGGCGATCTGACCGCCCGGCTCATCGTGCAGTCGCGCCGGTACCCGGGCCTGACCGTCGCCTGTAGCGAACTGGTGAGCTTCGAGGGTTCCGAGATCTACCGGGCCACGCCCGTGCCGCACCGGATGACCTACGGCGAGGCGTTGCTGCGGTGCGAGTCGTCGCTCATCGGCTTCAGCCGGCCCGGCGTGGCAAAGCCGATCATCAATCCGCCCCCGGACACGCCGGTCGAGCCCACGGACACCCCGTTGGTGGTTGCCGTGGACTCCGGCCACGTGCGGTTCCGGAACAACTCACCGGTGCAGCGGGACCTGATGGTCGAGCCCCCGCCGCCGCGTCCGCCCCGGGTCGAGAAGACCCTGATCCTGGGATGGAACGACCGGATCGCCACGATCGTGCAGGTGCTCGACGGCTACGTGGGGCCCGGCTCGACGGTCGTCATCATCGGCCAGGGTTACGACCGGGCGATGCTGCCGAAGACGAAGAACATCGATGAGCCGCGCGGGTACGACGCGGACCCGACCGAGCCGGGCATCCTGGTGGCGGCGCACCGGGAAGAGGAGTACGAGCGGTCCGCCGCCGACCCCGAGACGCAAGGACTGATACCCGTCGATCCAACAACGTTCGACTCGGTGATCGTCCTGGCCGGCGACGAGGACGACTCTCACGTCGACGCGAAGGCGCTCACGACGCTGCTGCTTCTGCAAGCGATCAAGGAAGAGCGTCAGGCTCGGTTCTCCGTCATCTGCGAGCTCGAGGAGGAGGCGAGCCGCCGCCTGGCGCGGGGGATCCAGGTCGACGATCTGGTGCTCGGCCAGCAGGTGGTCAGCACGCTCGCGGTCCACTACGCCAAGAATCCGGGCCGGCTCGAGATGATCACCGTGGTGGAGGAGTGGCTCGACGCCCGGGACACGGACCTGTACTTCGAGCCCGCGGCCGACTATGTCCGGCTCGGCGTGCCCGTGACCTGGGCGACGGTCGTCGCGGCCGCGGCGAGGCGCCAGCACACGGCCATCGGGTACGTCGTGCACGACCAGCGCCTCTCCGAGAAGGACGGGTACGGCGTCCACCTCAACCCGGCCAAGTCCGTGCGGGTGACGTACCAGGAGCGCGACCAGATCATCGTCATCGCGAACCGGCCGGACGGGAACGACGACCAGGACAGCGGCTCGGGCTAGCGAACGCCCCCGTTCGCGCCGCCCGGCCGACGGGGGCGCCCGACCCATGATCGCGTTCTTGCGCCGCGTGAGCGGACGGTAGGCTGGCTCGCCGAAACAGGGTCGGGATCCGCGGACCTCGCGAGGTGTGGACGCGCCGCGGTCCGGCGGATACAGCGGGAGGCAGGGTGGATGAGCGTGCGCTGATCGCGACGACCGGACGGTTCGACGGGCCGGCGCCCGGCCTCCTCCCCGGTACGGGCGCATGAGCGGGCTCGGCGTCGGCGCGTGGGCGTCGGTCGTGGTCTTCGTGGCGGCCTACGTCCTCATCGCCACGGAGTGGGTGCACCGGGTCAAGGCCGCGCTCGGCGGGGCCGTGCTGCTGCTGGTCATCGGCGTCGTCGACGGTGAGGACGCCTTCTTTTCCAAAGAGACCGGCATCGACTGGGGCGTCATCGTCCTGCTCATCGGCATGATGCTCATCGTCGCCATACTCAGGCGTACCGGACTATTTGAGTATCTGGCAATATGGGCGGCGAAACGAGCTCGTGGGCGGCCGTTCCGCCTCATGGTGCTGCTGGTCGTGGTGACGGCCGGCGCGTCGGCTCTGCTGGACAACGTGACCACCGTGCTGCTCATCGCGCCGGTCACCTTCCTCGTGTGCGACCGCCTCGGGGTGAACTCGGTGCCGTACCTGGTCGCGGAGGTGATGGCCTCCAACATCGGCGGCACCGCGACTCTCGTCGGCGACCCCCCGAACATCATCATCGCCAGCCGGGCCGGCTTGTCCTTCAACGACTTCCTGGTGCACCTCGCCCCGCTGGTCGTGCTCCTGGTCGTGGTCTTCATCGGACTGTGCCGGGTGCTGTTCCGGTCGGCCTTCGTCTACGACGAGCGGCGAGCGGCCGAGGTCATGGCGCTGCGGGAGCGCGACGCGATCCGGGACCAGCGCCTGCTGGTCGTGTCGCTGGCTGTGTTGGCCGTGGTGCTCGCCGCCTTCGTGCTGCACACCGTGCTGCACCTGGAGCCCGCCATCGTGGCGATCGCCGGTGGGCTGGTTCTGCTCGCCCTCTCCCGGCAGGACGCCGAAGAGGTCGCCAAGGACGTCGAGTGGCCCACGCTGCTCTTCTTCGCCGGGCTCTTCGTGATGGTCGGCGCGCTGGTCGCCACCGGCGTCATCGAGCGGGTGGCCCAGGCGGCGATCGACGCCATCGGTGACCGCGTGCTGGTCGCGTCGATGGTGCTGCTGTGGGCCTCGGCGGTGCTGTCGGCCATCGTGGACAACATCCCGTACGTGGCGACCATGGCCCCGATCGTGTCGGAGCTGACGGCGGCCACGGGACACGGGTCGGCGGCGCAGGTGCTGTGGTGGGCGCTCGCCCTCGGCGCCGACCTCGGCGGCAACGCGACCGCGATCGGCGCTTCGGCCAACGTGGTCATGCTCGGGCTGGCCGAGCGGGCCGGGCGCCGGATCACGTTCTGGGAGTTCACCCGGTACGGCCTGCTGGTCGCCGTGGTGACCGTGGCGTGCTGCGCGCCGTACCTGTGGCTGCGCTACTTCGTGTTCGCCTGACCGGCCCGGGTTCGGTGGGCGCCGTCGGTGCGGGGCCCGTCGGTGGAAAGGTCCGTTAGACGGGCGCGTCCCGGTTGACGAGGCCGGGGTTGCGGGCGAGGAACTCGCCGACCGTGTCGTTGCGGACGGCCGCGAAGTACTCGGCCTGGATCGGGGCGAGTGACTCCCCCAGGTAGCTGCCTCCGCTGAACACGGAGCCGCCGGGCAGGCCGACGAGCGTGATCGCCTCCGGCCGCAGGTTGCGCAGCGCGTAGACGTACTCGTGCAGCTGCCGACCCCGCAGGTCGAGCGTGATCGAGTCGCCGAGGGCGGCGATCACGAACGGCGCGGTCTGCGGGTACCGCAGCAGGTCGAAGCTGACCAGCTTGGTGATCATCGCCTTGACCACCTGCCGGATGTGGCGGTCCCGCCCGTACGCCCCGTCGGACAGGCTGTAGCGCTGCCGGCAGTAGTCCAGGGCCTGCCAGCCCTCCATGTGCTGCACGCCCACCGGGTAGTGCTGGAACGGGCCGCCCCGCTCCTCCGCACTGGTGCCGTCCGGGCCCATGTGCTTGGACGTGACCGGCGTGTCCACGTAGACGTCAATGCCACCGAGGGCGTCGACGAGCCGGGCCAGACCGCTGAAGCTCAGGACCGCCCCGCCGTCGAAATGGTCGATGCCGGTGTACGCGCTCACGGTTCGGGCCAGCAGGGCGAACCCCTGGGCCAGGTCCCGTTCCGACGAGCCCGGCACCCGCGAGCCGTACGTCATGGCGTGGGTGAGCTTGGTGTAGTCCGCGCCGGTGCCCGAGGCCTCGTTCGCCGGGACGTTGACCAGCAGGTCACGCGGCAGGGAGGTCAGGTACGCCTGGGTCAGGCTGGCGTCGACGTGCAGGATCATCACCGCGTCGGAGTGCGGGGCGAGGCGATCCGGGTTGCCCGGAACCATGTCGTGCCCGGCCAGCAGGAAGTTGAGCGGACCGGTGATGTCCGAGCCCGGCGGCGGCGTTGTCGGGCCGGGTTCGGGCGAGAGATCGCCCGACGCATCGGGCGTAGGCGTACTTGAGCCGAACAGATCGGTCTGGGGGATGGCCCGGTCGAGGCGGTTGATGGCGTAGGAAATTCCGGCGACGACGCCCGCGGTCACCAGCAGGGCGACGACGCTGATCAGGGCGATCACCCGCACCCGGGCCGCCCCGGCGGTCCGCCCGACCGGGCTGGTGACGTCGGTCGTCAGCTGGGGCGCACCGCTGGTCGGCTCGCCGCTCATCCCGTCGTGGCTCTTCCGGCCCTGGCTCATCCCGTCCTTTCTCATCCGGTCGTGACTCATCCCGTTCTCAGGCACCCCGTGCGCGGTCACCCCGTGTTCCTAGCACCTCCGGGCCATCCGCACATCTCCACCCGCGGGGCGCCGGAAAATCTTGGCCGCCGTGTCGGTCGACGCTCGGGCCGTTCGACCTTGGGGTGAGAGGGTCGGAGGCGACCCACCAGACGCAAGGAGTGCCGACGATGGCGAAGTACATGCTCAGCATGCGGGCCACCGACGAGGGCCCGGTGCTCACCGTGTCCGTCGCGCTTCGGCGCACGCGCTCGGCTGGCGCTGACGGATAGACTGCCGGCGTGGTGCACGGGCCGAGTCCCTGGGACCAGAGTTATCTCGGTGGCAGCCCGCCGTGGGACATCGGACGGCCACAGCCCGTCTTTGTCCGCATCGCGGACAGCGGGCAGGTGCGCTCCCCCGTGCTCGACAGCGGCTGCGGCACCGGCGAGCACGCGCTGCTCTTCGCCGAGCGCGGCTTCGAGGTGACCGGGGTCGACATCGCGGCGCCGGCCATCGAGGCGGCCCGGGCCAAGGCGGCCCGGCGCGGCCTGTCGGTCACCTTCGAGGTCGCCGACGTGCTCGCGCTGGACCGGCACGGGTTCGCGACGGTCCTCGACAACGGCGTGTTTCACGTCTTCGACGACGCCGACCGAGCGCGCTACGTCGCGAGCCTCGCCGCGGCCACGCTGCCCGGCGGGATGCTGTATCTGCAGTGCTTCTCGGACCAGATGCCCGGTACCGACGGGCCCCGGCGGATCAGCCAGGCCGAGCTGCGTGCCGCCTTCGCCGACGGCTGGCGGGTGCTGGATATCGAGGCGACTCGCATCGAGGTCCGCCCGGAATACTGGCCCGAGCCCGCGCACGCCTGGCTCGCCACCATCGTCCGCGACGCGTGACGTCCTGCTGACGGGCCCAACCGGCTCGGGGTCGACGCCCGCATGGCAGGCTTGCCGGCACGTCATCGATGACGGGGGAAGACTCGACCGCGCCTCTCAGCGCGGGATCCAGGACGGGCAAGCTGGCGACAGCAGCGGCCGACGGGTCACACGTGGCGCCGTCAGGATCGGCGCGCCCGGCAGGATTCGAACCTGCGGCCAGCTGCTTAGAAGGCAGATGCTCTATCCGCTGAGCTACGGGCGCTGGGTGGGCTCCGTTGCTGGGTTGGTCCTGTGGTCAGTCCCTCTACCGAGGGTAGTCCCATCCCGGCCCTGGCTCGCGACGCCGTAGCCCGGTGCGTCGGGCCCTCGCCCGGCCCTCGGGGGCACGGGGAGGTGCGCCGGGGCGGAAGACGACACCGGGAGCCATGACGCCCGGCGGATGAGCTCGGCGTACGCGACGGCGGGCGATGGCGGCGCGATCGCCGGACCGGGCCGTCGCCCCCTGGAGGTTACGACGGCGAAAATTGGTTGCTTCGCAAATCGGACATAGCACGCCCAGGGCTTTCCCCGTGCACGTGCAGCCGCTACCTTCTCCGTGTGCAGGTGACTCGGACCACTTTTCTCCCCCTCCTGGTATCGGCTCATTCCGATCGAGTGGATCCGGCGGCAGTACGAGACGAAGGTTTCGCGGGTCTGTCCGTCGTGTACACGTTTGGTCCTGACTACGGGCGCCGCATCGTCACCCACGCCGACCTCCCTCACCTTCAGCTCCACCCGCACGCGCTGCGGCAGGCCGCGCTCCAGCACCTCGAGGTGCTCTCCTCGCGGGCGGAGTTCCACGGTCAGCCTCCGGCGTTGATGCTGTCGTTCGAGGGTCTCGAGTCGAGCCTGCTGCTCGCCAACGATTTCTGGGCGCGGCTGGAGGGGGCCGTGCCGGGCGAGCTGGTCGTCGGTGTCCCGGCGCGTGACGTGGTGGTCGTGACCGGATCGAAGTCCGCCCCCGGCCTGGAGAAGGCCAAGCGCTGCGTCGAGCGGGTCTTCTTCGCGGGCGGCGACAACCTGATCACCCGTGGCCTGCTGGTTCGCCGGAATGGCGCGTGGGAGCCGTTCGACCGCAACGCCCGCCCCAGCGGCCGTCCCGTCTTCGGCCCCGCCCACACGCACGGCGTCGGTCAGCCCCCGCGCCAGTACCAGGAGCACCCGTCCTGGCCGGGTGAGCGGATCCCGGCGCAACCGGCCAGCCACCGGCCCGGTCCCGGGCAACCTGCCTCGGTGCGTCGGCGGCCCATGCCCGGCATGCCCCCGGCGGCTCTCGACCAGACCGGCTCGCACCGGCTCGGTGTCGAACACACCGGCTCCCACCGGCTGGGGTTGGACCAGACCGGTTCGCAGCCGCCCGTCCCCGCGGTTCCGCCCGGGCCGGCGCCGGTGCGGATGCCCGGTCCCGTCGTGCCGGTGTCGCACACGCCGCAGCCGGTTGGCGGCTTCCCGGCCGACGTCGCCGCTGCCGCCCAGTACTCAGCCGTGCCCTACTCGGCCGTTCCGTACTCCGCGGTGCCCTACTCGGCTGTGCCCGCCTCGGCGGTGCCCTACTCGGCGGCACCGTACGACGCCTCCGCCTATGCCATCGCTCCCCGCAGCGTCGCGCCCAACGCCATGGCGGGCATGCTCGGACACGCCGGGTACGGCTACGGGGCGCCCGACAGCTACGTCACGGAGACGTACACCACCGGCTCGATTCCTCGCGTGGAGGACCGGACCCCCTCCGTGAGCTACCCGGCCTCCTGGGGATCGGCGCCCGAGAAGACCTCGGTCCGCCCGGAGTTCCGCACCGGGCCGCGCGCTCGCTTCTCCTGACGTCGGAGCACCGCCGCCGTTGGGCGGCCCCGAATCACCGCCGCCGTTGGGCGGCCCCGAATCACCGCCGCCGTTGGGCGGCCCCGAATCACCGCCGCCCCGTCGGCGGCCCTGGGACCGTGGCCGCACCCGGGCGGTCCGAGATCACCGCTGCACTTGGGCGGCCTCAGGGGCGTCGTCGACGCCCAGGCCCGGCTGCGCGATCAACCAGCGACGCACCTCATCAAACAGCGTCTGTCGGACGGCCGGCGCCGACAGGGTGAGGTCGTGCAGTCCGCCCTCGATCTGCAGCAGCGTCACGCGCGGGCCGAGCCGGGGCCCGTACCGGACCATGTCGGCGACGTTGAGCACGGTGTCGGCGTGGAACGCCGCCTCGCTGAGCTTGCCCTGGTAGCTGCGGGTCGAGCAGGCGAGCAGCACCGGTACGTCGATCGCCAGCCCCCGCCGGACCCGGCGCTGAGCCAGGCTGATGGCCCGGACCCAGCCAGCTTGGATCTTGAAGCCGTTGAGCGGTTTCCAGCGCAGGTCGTACGTCCACTCGCCCTCGTAGTCGGCATGGATGGTCCGGCCGTAGAGCGTGCCGAGCTCCTCCCCGATCCCCGACTTCGGCGCTAACCGACCGAGCAGCCGCACCACCGGGGCGAACCCGCGGCGCTTGATCCACGGTGCGTAGAAGTCGAAGAACGGGCTGTTGAGGAACAGGCCCTGCACCAGGTTCCGACCGCGCACGCGGTGGGCGTAGAGCGCCGCGATGAGGCCGCCGGTCGAGTGCCCGTTGAGCAGGACCGTGTCGTGGCCCGCCTCCTCCCGGATGATCCTGATGGCCTCGTCGATCTCCGGGTAGTACTCCGCGAGGTCAGTGCAGAAGTTCGGCGTCTGGTGCGGCAGCAGGCTTCGGCCGTACTTGCGCAGATCCAGGGCGTAGAAGTCGTACCCCAGCGAGGTGAAGAACTCCGCCAGGTGGGTCTGGAAGAAGTAGTCGACGTAGCCATGCAGGTACAGCACGGCCCGGCGGGTGGGGGCGGCCGCCCGGAGCGAGACAAGCGTTGCCTCGACCTCGCCCTCGTTGTCCGGGGGGAGTGGGATGCGCCGCCGCTCGTAGGGGGCACCCAGGACGTCCGTCTGTGTCTCCACGCTGGCACGGTACCCCCGTGACGGCCCCGCGGAGAACAGGTCCGGTCGCGCCGGTTTCTCGTGCTCCGCATTCCCGGGGGCGCCGGTATGCAGGCCGGGGGCGCATTCTGGCCCGGGTTTCGCCAACAGCCGAGGTCAGGCCGGGTGCGGAAATTCGGCGGTTGTCCACAGGGGCCCCGGTTGTCCACAGATCTTGATCGGGCGTCCTGCGGCGGCCGGGCTCGGGACATTCTGGTGACGCCAAGCTCCTTCCGACAACGGGCGGAGCCGGACGAGTAGCACTTGAACGTCCAGTGTGGACAGACACGGGGAGATGACATGTTCGACATGCGGGTCTCGATCGTCGGGACGGTGCTGACCAAGCCGGAGCGACGGGTCGTCGAGAAGACCAATACGCCGGTGACGACGTTCCGCGTCGTCATGAACTACCGCCGCTACGACCGGGCGAGCGAGACCTGGACGGATTACGGGATGTTCCGGGTGCGCGTGGTCTGCTGGCGCCGGCTGGCTGACCATGTGCATGCGTCGCTCAAGGTGGGCGATCCCGTGATCGTGGTCGGCCGGCTCTTCACCCGCGACTGGCAGGGCACCGAGGGTGAGCTGCGGGTCAGCTACGAGCTGGAGGCGGACACCGTGGGGCACGACCTGAGCCGCGGCGTCACGGAGTTCACGAAGGTTCGCGCTGAGGGCCCGCACTCGGTGATCGAGGACGCCGAGTCGGACCGCCGGGTCGCGGGCGAGGTCACGCACCCGGTCGACGCCCACGGCCTGCCGATCGCCGACGACCCGTACGAGGGCTCCGAGGTCGCCGCGGAGAGCGCCGAGGACGCTCTGGAGATTCTGCGCCGGGCGGGGATGACCGACACCGAGGTTGCGCCCGGTGAGCCGGTGGGTGGTCAGGACCTGGGTGGTCAGGACGTGGGTGGTCAAGGTGAGGGTGGTCAGGGCGAGGACGACGACGAGCTGATCGGCGTCGGCGCGGGCGGTCGCCGTCGCCGCGGCCGTTAGGTCGTCGTCCCGGAGGCGGCCGTTGGGGCCGCCCTCATGGAGGGCAGTCGATGGGTGGATCGGCTGCCGCTCCATGCCGGCGTGGGCGGGATGCGGTCGATCCCGGCCCACGCC
>JADGGF010000205.1 GCA_019690055.1 Micromonosporaceae bacterium | reverse complement strand
CCGGGCGTACCGTTGTCAGGCTCGCGGCACAGCCGGCACTGGTTACCCAGCCCCGACACGGGTCAGGCGGCCCCACCCGGGCCAGGCGACCCACCCGGGCACGATCAGAGCGCCGGGCGGCCATCGTCCTACCACCCCCATGGAGGATGACCATGCCCACGACCGCGGATCTCGACGCCGAGATTGAGGCCGAGAGACGTCATCTGGCCGAGTCGCGCGCCGCGCTCGTGCGGATGCGGGAACGAGCCCAGCAACTCTTCGAAACCGGCGCGACGGTGGCGGGCGACGCCTTCGCGGCCGAGTCGCTCGGGATCGCCCTGTCCGACCGCATCCGCTCGCTGGTCGACGACCCGAACACGCCGCTCTTCTTCGGCCGCCTCACCTTCGCCAGCCCCAGCGGCGAAACGTTCCACATTGGACGGCGTCACGTCACCGACGACGCCGGGGAACCCATGGTGCTCGACTGGCGCGCCCCGGTGTGCCGGGCGTTCTACCAGGCGAGCGCCACCGACCCGCAAGGGGTGGTCGTCCGGCGTCGGTTCGGCTTCTCCGGCGGGGCATTGACCGGCTTTGAGGATGAGCACCTGGCGCGCGGGGAGGAGCTCGGCACGGCGTCGCGGATCCTCACCGCCGAGATCGAACGGCCCCGTGTCGGGCCGATGCGGGACATCGTGGCCACGATCCAGCCCGACCAGGATCGGCTCGTACGCTCGCCGCTGGAGGAGACGATCTGCGTGCAGGGCGCCCCAGGGACCGGGAAGACGGCCGTCGGGCTGCACCGGGCGGCGTACCTGCTCTACGCACACCGGGAACGTCTCCGCCGCGCCGGCGTGCTGGTCGTGGGGCCCAACCAGGCGTTCCTGCGCTACATCTCGGCCGTGCTTCCCGCCCTCGGCGAGGTCGCGGTTGAGCAGTCCACGGTGGAGGGTCTGCTGAACCGGGTGCCGGTCCGCGGGGTGGATCTGCCGGAGGTGGCCGCGCTCAAACACGACGCCCGGATGGCCACGGTACTGGCTCGGGCCGTGTCGTCGATGATCCGCCGTCCCGTCGAAGAACTCGTGGTCTCGGACGGGTCGTGGCGGTGGCGGGTGGCGGTCGAGGCGCTGCGCCGCATCGTCGACGACGTACGCCGGGAGTCGCCGCCCTACGCGGTCGGCCGCGAGCGGGTGCGGGCCCGGGCGGTGGCGCTGCTGCAGCGACAGGCCGAGGCGCGCCGCGGCGAATCCCCGTCCGACGCCTGGGTGCGGGCCATGGGTCGCAACCCGGCCGTACGGTCCTTTGTGGACCACGTCTGGCCGGAGCTGACGCCCGAAGGTCTGGTCTACTTGCTGCTCAGCGACCCCGCGCTGCTCGCCGCCGCGGCCGAGGGCGTGCTCTCGACCGAGGAGCAGGAGCTGCTCCGGTGGAAGCGTCCACCTCGGACGGTCAAGTCGGCCCGCTGGTCGGCCGCGGACGCGTTGCTCATCGACGAGGCGGCCGGGCTCCTCGACCGTGTACCCAGCTACGGGCACATCATCGTCGATGAGGCGCAGGACCTGTCGCCCATGCAGTGCCGGATGCTGGCCCGCCGCTGCGCGCACGGGTCGCTGACCGTCCTCGGCGATCTGGCCCAGGGGACCGCCCCCTGGGCCGCCGCCGACTGGCGGGACACGCTGGCCCATCTTGGCCGCCCGGAGGCCCCGGTCGTCCCGCTCACCACCGGCTTCCGCGTGCCGGCGGCGGTGGTGGCACTGGCCAATCGGCTGCTGCCCGCCCTGAACGTCGGTGTGCCCGAGGCGGTGTCGCTGCGGCGGGACGGCACCCTGGAGATCCTCCCCGTGACGGATCTGGCCGCCGCGACCGTCGCGGCGGTGCAGTCGGCCCTGACGTTCGAGGGGTCGATCGCGGTCATCTGCGCGGACGCGTCTGTGCCGACCTACGCCAGCGCCCTGCGCACCGCCGGCATCTCCGCCGCGTCCACCGACGACTCGGCTGGCGATCCGGACGACGATGTATCCCAGGTGGACAGCCGAGTGTCCGTCGTCCCCGCCACCCTGGCCAAGGGTCTGGAGTTCGACCACGTCATCGTCGTCGAGCCGGCCGAGATCGTCCAAGCCGAGCCGCGCGGCCTGAACCGCCTCTACGTGGTGCTCACCCGCGCCGTCTCCCGCCTCACGGTCCTGCACGCCGCACCACTGCCACTACCCTGACACACCCGCAGTCGCGCATCGCGCCAGCAGTTTCGACGCCAATACCCACCCGCAATGTCCGAAGAGCTGTGGCCGATGACCGTCCACCCTGTCGAAACCGTACGGCTAGTTATTAATGATCCTGATTACCTCGTTCGCCGCGAACACACGACCATGCCGCCGGCCGGACCGTTCCTCGAGGATCGCGTGCTCCGTGAGCACTCGGATGGCCGTATTCGCGGCGGGATAGGTCACCCTGCACCGCTTGGCCGCCAAAGTTGGAGTGATCATGGGGTATCCGATCAGATCCTCGGCGATCTGCACAGCGACGCCCTTGATCCGTTCCTCACGGAGCCGGGCAAGCGTCGCCTGCCGCCAGTCGTGGAGAGCGTCGATCTTCTCAATTCCCCTACGCGCCTGGACCAACACTCCGTGACAGAGAAATTCAATCCAGGGATTGAAGTCCCCTGTGACACTAACGTTGAACAGATGCTCCTGATACTCCGTGCGGTGGGCCTCGAGCCAAGGTGACAGGCTCAGGATCGGAACTCGAAGCTCCCCCTCCGGACCATCTGCAATACACAAACCAGGCGGCCGAGGCGGCCGTTGCCATCATTAAAGGGATGCAATGTTTCGAACTGAAAGTGCGCCAACGCGACCTTTACGAGGGCCGGCAGGCGGTCGGTCGCCTCCACCCAATCCGCCCACGCGAGAAGGTCGGCCCTTAACTGGTCGCCCGGGGGCGGCGGCACAAACCTGGCTTCGCTCACCCGCACGCCGCTCGCGCCGATAAAGACCTGCGTGGTTCGAACACGACCGGCGTCGGCAGTGTCGGCCCGGGTTCCTCGGACGAGGATCGAGTGGAGCGACTGCAAGAAGACCCACGGTAATGGGGCGTTCCCGGACCCAGTCGAACGCAACCTCCGTTGCCCGAACGTAGTTGTTGACCTCGGCGACGGCCGCAGACACCTGCTGCTCTTCTAGGATGTCGACCTCGAGGAGCTGGTCCATCGTCGCGTAGGTCCCCTCCAGCGCCGAAGTGCTGATGGCCTCCTGCCGAACTGCCGGTCGGACGAAGCGCGGAAGGTTTGGAAGACGGGCAGACGCTTGATCAAGACGGGCCAGCGCGCCGGTAGCGTCAACGACCGCCAAGAACGCGTCCGCGCCGAGATCCACGGCTGACGGCAGGGGATCGGGCAGATAGCCCAGGCCTCGAAGTCCTCCCCGTAGCGAGCGTCTCTCCCGGCAATGCGGACAAGACGCCCAATAGGGGACGAGGACAGGGCTTCGACGTCCACCTACCCCTCCCAGACGGCTGACTCACACGCTTGTAACTCAAAGCCGACTACCAGGGTCTAGACGGCTTTTAACGCGTTTGACCATTAACTTTAAAAGCAGGCTGGGCAATGCAAGTCGACTTAAAAACGGCACCCAGTCGATCCGCCGCAAAGGTCGCCGGTGCACCAGCCACGCCGAGCCCCGCCTGACCCATGGGGCGATCCACCAGAGGCGGCGCCCGGTGGTTCAGGCGCTCAGGGCTCGGGTGATCAACATGACGGCGCGGCGGAGGGTGCGCAGGTCGGCGTCGGAGAGTCCGGCCAGCAGGTCGGCGACGGCCCGGACGCGGGCGGCCCGGCCCCGCTCCAGCCGCGCGCGGCCCTTCGCCGTGGCCGCCACCAGCACGACACGCCGGTCCTCATCCGAGCGCGTACGCTGCACCAACCCGGCCTCCTCCAGCGCGGTGACGGTCTTCGTGATCGCCGGCGCGGAGACCTGCTCGACCGCCGCGAGCCGGCCGATCGGCATCGAACCGCCGAAGACGAGGACCGACAACGCGGACGCCCGGGGGCCATCGAGATCCATGGTGGCGTCGGCTGCTCGAGCGCGCCGCAGGAGCCGCAGCGCCGCCGAGTGCAGCGCGTTGGCGGTCTCGTGGCGGGCATCGGTCGGCACGCCATGCGGCAAGGGCGGAAGGCCGTTACTCTGAACCACGGTTAACCTTTTACCAGAGTGAAGGAGTAGCGGTCATGGCGCTCGGGGCGCTGGGCCAGGTCCACATCAGTGTCACCGATGTCGACCGATCGGTCCGTTTCTACCGGGACACCCTCGGCCTGGCCGATCTGTTCACAGTGCCCGGGCAGTCGATGGCGTTCTTCCAGGCCGGTGACGTCCGGCTCTACCTCGGCGTGCCCGAGACGGAGGAGTTCCGCAGCCGCTGCGTGCTCTACTTCCGGGTGGACGACATCCAGGCCGAGGCGGCCCGCCTGCGCGACGCGGGCGCGACGGTCGGCGACCCGCAGGTGGTGCACCGCGACGGCCCGACGGAGCTGTGGCTGGCCGGCCTGGCCGACCCCGATGGTCACCACATCGTCCTCATGCAGGAGCGGTCCACCGCCCCGTAGGCGCGCCGCGACCCCCGTTTGCCGGAACGCGGGCCGAGCCGTTACCGTCGAGACGGCTGTTCCGCAGCGAAGCCGGTGTGATCCCGGCGCTGTCCCGCAACTGTGATGTCCCCTCGATGGGCGAGGGGAACGAGCCAGGTCGCCTGCGGTCCAGTCGCGAACCAGCGCTCTCGAGGAGGAGTGCCTCGCAGACGGGCGGCTTACGGCGCCGTGGCCTCCTGTCGGCGATGCCCAACCCTCGGCCGACAGGAGGACGACATGAGACGCTTCGTCGCGGCGTTTGCCGCGATCGCCACCTTTGCTCTGGCGACGGCGGGCTGTGGCGGCGCGCCGAACGATCCCCAACCGACCGCCACCCAGGACGGTTTTCCCGTCACGGTGGGCGACGTCACGCTCGACCGCCAACCGCAACGCATCGTCTCGCTGTCGCCGTCCCTGACCGAGATGCTCTTCGCCATCGACGCCGGCTCCCAGGTCGTGGCGGTCGACGAGTACTCGACGTACCCCGAGGACGCCCCTCGGACCGACCTGTCCGGTTACACGCCCAATGCCGAGGCGGTCGTCACGTACAACCCGGACCTCGTGGTGCTCGATACCGATGCGAACGGCATCGTGGCTGCGCTGCGTAAGCTGGACATCCCGGTCTACGTCGGCCCGGCCGCCTCCACAATGGACGACACGTACCGGCAGATCACCGAGCTCGGCACGCTCACCGGCCACGCGGCCGAGGCGCAGGCGCTGGTCACGCGGATGAAGGACGACCTGGCCAAGCTCCTGGCCGACCTGCCCGAACGCGACGAGCCGCTCACCTACTTCTACGAGCTCGACAACACCTACTTCACGGTCACGTCGCAGTCGTTCATCGGCAGCCTGTTCACCGCGGCCGGCCTGGTGAACATCGCCGACGAGGGCAACGCGGACAACCCGTACCCCCAGCTGTCGGAGGAGCGAATCTTCGCCGCCGACCCGGACCTCATCTTCCTCGCCGACGCCTACCCAGGCGGTGAGACACCGGAGACGGTCGCGGCCCGGCCGGGCTGGGCGGACCTGACGGCCGTACGAACCGGGGCCATCGTGGCCCTCGACCCCGACGTGGCGTCCCGCTGGGGTCCCCGGATCGTTGATCTCCAACGAACCATCGTGGACGCCATCACCCACCTCGGCACCCGCTGATCCCGTTGCGTCACAAGGACAAGCGCCTTCGACCGTCCCGGCTCACGGCCGGCGCCTTCGCCGCCGGAGCCGGGGCGGTCGTGGTCGCCACCGTGCTGGGCCTGGCTCTGGGGCCGGTGTCCCTGAACCCGCTGGGAGTGGCAGCCGAGGTGCTGAACCTGCTGCCCGGAGTGGACATCCCCAGTGGACTGTCCACACAGGAGGCCGCCATCGTCACCCAGCTCCGGCTGCCCCGGGTTGTGCTGGGCCTGATCGTCGGCGCCATGCTCGCCCTGGCCGGAGCCTGCTACCAGGGCGTGTTCCGCAACCCGCTGGCGGATCCGTACCTGCTCGGCGTCGCGGCCGGGGCCGGTCTCGGGGCCACCGTCGCCGTCGCCCTCAACCTCAGCGGCGGCGGGGCGGGTCCGGGCGGACTGGTGCCCGCGTTCGCCTTCGCCGGTGCGCTGCTCGGGGTCTTCCTGGCCTACGGCCTCGGCGCCGCCGGGGCCCGGGTCCGCACCCCCACGACGCTGCTGCTCGCCGGGGTGGCCGTGGTCGCCTTCCTCACCGCGATCCAGACGTACGTCCTGCAACGCAACGTCGAGACCATCCGGGAGGTCTACTCGTTCATCCTCGGCAGCCTGGTCACCGCGGGATGGGCCGAGGTCCGCCTGGCCCTGCCGTACGCACTGCTCGCGGCGATCGTGGTGCTGGCCCACCGGCGCGAGCTCGACGTCTTCTCCGTCGGCGACGAGGAGGCGGCCAGCCTCGGCCTGCACCCCCAACGGTCCCGGGTGATCCTGCTCGTCGCCGCGTCGCTCGGCACCGCCGCCGCGGTCTCGGTCGCGGGGCTCATCGCCTTCGTCGGCATCATCGTGCCCCACGTGATCCGGCTCATCGCCGGCACCAGCTACCGGATCATCCTGCCTCTGTCGCTCCTCTTCGGCGGCGCGTTCCTCGTCGTCTCGGATCTGCTCGCCCGGACCGTGCTGGCCCCCAGCGAGCTCCCGATCGGCGTGATCACCGCGTTCCTGGGGGCGCCGTTCTTCGTCCTGGTCCTGCGCACTGCGAAGCGGGTGGGGCTATGAGCGGTACGCACCGGTCGGTCGACCCCGCAGTCGTCCACCCGGCGGTCGAGGTCCCCGCGGTCGAGGTCCCCGCCGTCGAGGTCCAGGACGTACGGGTGGCGCTGGACGGCGTGCCGGTCCTGCGCGGCGTGGGCGTGAGCGTGGCGGCCGGCGAATGGGTGACGATCATCGGTCCCAACGGGGCCGGCAAGTCGACCCTGCTGCGGGCCATCGGCGGTCTCGTGACCTTCACCGGCCAGATCCGGCTGCACGGTGTGCCGCTGGCCCAGTTCTCCCGCCGGGAACGCGCCCGCCTCGTCGCCATCGTCCCGCAGAACCCGGAGATCCCACCCGGGATGGCGGTGCTGGACTACGCCCTGCTGGGCCGGACACCGTACATCCGCAGCCTCGGCCGGGAGTCCGCCGTGGACATCGAGGTGGTCGAACGCGTCCTGGCCCGGCTGGACCTGCTGCCGTTCGCCGACCGTCCACTGGAGACGTTGTCCGGGGGCGAGCGCCAGCGGGCGTTCCTGGCCCGGGCGCTGGCCCAGGGGGTGCGCTCCGGCCCGGCCGGCGGGCCCGACCACGGACAGATCCTGCTGCTCGACGAGCCCACCTCGGCCCTCGACATCGGGCACCAGCAGGATGTGCTCGACTTGGTCGACGAGCTGCGGGGCACTGAGCGGCTCACCGTGGTCTCGACCATGCACGACCTGTCGATCGCCGGCGAGTACGCCGACCGACTGGTCCTGCTCGCCGGTGGCCGGGTCGTCGCCACCGGTACGCCGGACGAGGTGCTGACGGAGGAGACGCTCATGGCGCACTACGGCGCCCGGGTCCGGGTCACCCGCGGGGAGCACGGCCCGCTCGTCGTTCCCGTCCGCACCCGCACCCGCCC
>JADGGF010000204.1 GCA_019690055.1 Micromonosporaceae bacterium | reverse complement strand
CGGCCGAGGGGCGGTGGGCCAGTGACGACGGCGAGCCTACGGATCGGCCGCCTGCACGTGCTGACCGACGCGCGGGCCGGCCGGGACGCGCTGCACTCCGCGAAGCTGGCCGTCCAGGCGGGAGCCCCGGTGATCCAACTACGGGTCAAGGGCGTCACCGACCGCGAACTGTACGACCTCGGCATGCGGCTCATGGCGGTGTGCACCGAGCACGGCGCGCTCTGCCTCGTCAACGACCGGGTGGACATCGCGCTGGCCATCGGCGCCCACGGCACGCATCTCGGCGCCGACGACCTTCCGGTGCCGGCGGCCCGCCGGGTGGCCGGACCCACGCACATCATCGGCGGCACCGCCCGCGAGCCGAGTCGGGCGGCGCAGCTCGTGGCCGAGGGAGCCGACTACCTCGGCGTGGGGCCCGCCTACGCGACATCCACAAAGGACGGACTGCCCGAACCCCTGGGCCCCGCGGGAGTCGGCGCGGTGGCCCGGGCGGTCGGGGTCCCCGTGATCGCGATCGGCGGGATCACGGCCGACCGGATTCCGGAACTGACGGCCGCGGGGGCGTACGGCGTCGCCGTGGTCTCGGCGGTCTCCGACGCTCCCGACCCGGCCCTGGCCACCCGACGCCTGCTCGCGGAGCTGTGAGATGAGCGGGCAGGCGGAGAGCGGGCCGGTGGATGTCGTCATCGCCGGCGGTGGACTGATCGGCGCTGGGATCGCCTGGCGGGCGATCCACCGTGGACTGACCGTACGTGTGGTGGATCCCGACCCCGGCTCGGGCGCCTCGTACGCGGCCGGTGGCATGCTGGCCCCGGTCAGCGAAGCGTCCTACGGCGAGGATCGGCTGCTGCGCCTGGGGCAGGAATCGCTGCGCCGGTACCCCGCGTTCGTCGCCGAACTGGAGGCGGCCACCGGCCACGACGTGGGTCTGCGCACGACCGGGACGCTCATGGTCGGCTTCGACGCCGACGACATGCGGGCGCTGGACGACCTGCACCGCTACCACCGGGAGCTGGGCCTGCCCGCGCAGCGCCTGACCCCGGGCGAGGCGCGGCGGCTGGAGCCCGGGCTCACCCCCCGCCTGCGCGGCGCGGTGCACGCGGCCAGCGACTACTCCGTCGACGGCCGGGCTCTGCACGCCGCCCTGCTCGCCGCCCTGCCCGAGCAGACGCTGGTGCGCGAGCGGGTCACCGCAGTCGCCGTCCAGAATGGACGGGCGGTCGGGGTCACGCTCGCCGACGGGTCGATGCTGCACGGACGGACGGTGGTGGTGGCGCTCGGCGCCGCCAGCGCTGACCTGCCGGGGGCACCGGCGCTGCCGGTTCGGCCGGTGGGCGGCCAGATCCTGCGGGCGCGGTCGCTGGACGGCGAGCCGCTGGCGGAGCGGACCGTACGGGCGCTCGTGCGCGGTCGCCACGTCTACCTGGTGCCGATCGGGGCGAACGGCATGATCATCGGAGCCACTTCCGAGGAGAAGGGGTGGCACAGTCGGGTGACCGTCGGCGGCGTCTTCGAGCTGCTGCGCGACGCCACCGAAGTGCTGCCGGCGCTGGCCGAGGCGGAACTCACCGAGACGCTGGTGCGGTTCCGGCCCGGCACGCCCGACAACGCGCCTATCCTCGGCCCGACACCGCTGCCGGGCCTGGTCGCCGCCACCGGCCACCACCGCAACGGCGTGCTGCTCACTCCGGTGACCGCGGACGCGATCGCCGAGCTGCTGGTGACCGGCGAGCTGCCCGCGGTGGCGGCGGAGTTCACCATCGCGCGGTTTACCGCGCAGGAGTCCAGCGCAGCGCGGTTTACCGCGCAGGAGTCCAGCGCAGCGCGGTTCACCGCGCCGGAGGAGCAGGATTCGGCCGCCGGAGCGGGGCGGCCAGCCAGCCAGATGCCAGCCGTGTGATCGGGAGGAGCGCGGTGAAGATAACGGTGAATGGCTCCGCCACCGAGGTGGCGGCGGGCACCAGCGTGGGTGACCTCGTGCGGCAGCGAGTGGACGACCGGCGCCGGGTGGCGGTGGCGCGCAACGGTGAGGTGGTCCCCCGGGCCGAGTGGGACAGCACCCCGCTCGAGGAGGCCGACACGGTCGAGGTTCTGGCCCCGGTGGCGGGAGGCTGAGATGGACGATTCGCTGGTGCTGGGCGGGGAGACGTTCACGTCCCGGCTGCTGCTCGGCACGGGTGGGGCGCCGAGCCTCGAGGCGCTGGAACGGGCCATCGTCGCCTCCGGCACGCAGGTGGTGACGGTGGCGCTGCGCCGGGTGGAGGCCTCGACCACGGGGGCGCTGCAGTCGGTGCTGGACCGGTGCCAGGTCAAGCTGCTGCCGAACACGGCCGGGTGCATGACCGCCCGCGAGGCGGTGACCACGGCGAAGCTGGCCCGCGACGCGTTCGAGACCGACTGGGTCAAGCTCGAGGTCATCGGCGACGACCGTACGCTGTTGCCCGACCCGGTGGAGCTGGTCGAGGCGGCTGAGCGGCTCGTCACCGACGGGTTCACCGTGCTGCCGTACACCAACGACGACCCGATCACGGCGCGGCGGCTGGCTGACGTCGGCTGCGCCGCGGTCATGCCGCTCGGCTCGCCGATCGGCAGTGGCCTGGGCATCCGCAACCCCCACAACATCGCGCTGATCCGGGAGGCGGTGACCGTACCGGTGATCCTCGACGCGGGGATCGGCACGGCCTCGGACGCGGCGCTGGCGATGGAGCTGGGCTGCGACGCCGTGCTCATCGCCTCCGCGGTGACCCGGGCCCGCGACCCGGAGTTGATGGCGACCGCCATGCGCGACGCGGTGGCCGCGGGCCGGGCCGCCTACCGCGCGGGCCGCATCCCCCGCCGGTGGCACGCCGAGGCCTCCACCCAGTTCGAGGGAATGCCGTCCTTGTGAGCCCGACGGTCCAGGTGAGCCCGACGGTCCAGCGGCTTCCCCGGCTCATGGTGGTGGCCGACGCGGCCAGCGCGGCGCGACCGTTGCCGGAGATCGCCGCCACCGCGGCCGAGCACGGCGCGCGCGGCTTCGTACTGCGGGCCCGCGAGCTGCCGCCGCGGGAGCAGGCGGAACTCGCGGCCGCGCTGCGGGCGGTGCTGCCGGCCGGCTGCGTGGTCATTCAGGCCGGCGGGCGCGGGCCGGCCGTGCATCTCTCCTCGACCGAGCCGTTTCCGGAGATCCGCCCGGCGCTCGTGGGCCGGTCGTGCCACCATGGCGCCGATGTCGACCGCGCCGCTGCTGAGAAATGTGACTATGTATTTGTATCTCCGGTCTTCGAGACGGCCTCGAAGCCCGGTTACGGTCCCGCGCTCGGTCCGGCCGGGCTCGCCGCGCTGTGCCGACCAAACCTGCCGGTGTTCGCGCTGGGCGGGGTGCTGCCCGAGCGCGTCGCCGCCTGCCTGCAGGCCGGGGCGTACGGCGTCGCCGTCATGGGACCCGTGCTGCGCGATCCACCCATCGTCGCCGCGTACCTCGCGGCCCTGTCGGAGGTGACATCCTCGTGAACCCACCCGTGGCCATGACGATCGCCGGCTCGGACTCCGGCGGCGGCGCCGGTATCCAGGCCGACCTGAAGACCTTCGCCGCGCTGGGTGTCTTCGGCACCAGTGCCATCACGGCGCTGACCGCGCAGAACACCGCCACCGTGGCGGGGGTGCACACGGCTCCACCGGAGTTCGTGACGGCGCAGATCACGACCGTGCTTGACGACCTGCCGGTCGCCGCGGTGAAGACCGGGATGCTGGCCACGGCGCCGATCCTGAAGGCCGTGGCGACCCTGGCCGCGGAGGGCCGGCTGCCCAACCTCGTCGTCGACCCCGTGATGGTCTCCTCGTCGGGCGACCGGCTGCTCGACCTCAACGCCGAACGCGCCTACATGGAGCTGCTGCTGCCGCACGCGCTCGTGGTGACGCCCAACCTGAGGGAGGCCGAGGTGCTGCTCGGGCGCTCCATCACGACGCTCGACGAGCAGCGCACCGCCGCCGAGGAGCTCGCCGTGCTCGGCCCCAAGGTCATCGTGGTCAAGGGCGGCCACGAGGTCTCCGACACGCCGGGCGAAGCGGTCGACATCGTGGTGGCCGACGGGCAGACCACCGAGCTGCGGGCCCCTCGGGTGCCGACGGCCAACAACCACGGCAGTGGCTGCTCGTTCTCGGCGGCCGTGGCGGCCGGCCTGGCCAGGGGTCTGTCCACTCTCGACGCCATCCGGGCGGCGAAGGAGTTCGTCCACCACGCGATCGCCGGCGGGGCCACCTGGTCCCTCGGCAAGGGTCACGGCCCCCTCGACCACTTCGGCTGGGCCGCCACGACCACATGACGTCGCGCGGACCCCGCACCGCCCGGATCGGCGCGCGCCTGCTGCGGGTGCGCTGGCTGGTTCGCGCCCCGATCTGGCTGTACCGCGCCCGGCTGGGCTTCATCTTCGGCCAGCGACTCCTGATGCTCGAGCACGTCGGCCGCGTCAGTGGTCGGCGCCGTCTTGTCGTCCTGGAGGTCATCGACCACTCCCCCAACCGGTACGTCGTCGCGTCCGGCTTCGGCGGCAAGGCACAATGGCTGCGCAACGTCGAAGCCAATCCGCAGGTCCGGGTCTCGGTCGGCACGCGGACCCGGGTGCCCGCCGTGGCCCGGCGGCTGCCTCCCGACGAGGCGGCCGCGGTTATCCGCCGCTACCGCGAGCGCCATCCCCGCGCCTGGGCCCGGCTGGCCCCGGTTCTCGAGAACACCCTCAACGCCCCCATTGCGGCGGACGGCACCACGCTGCCGATGGTCGGCATCCAGCTGCGCGCGTCGTGACCGTACGGCCAGGCCATCGGGACGTGGCCGCACAGCGAATCGGGCGGCTAGGTTCGTCGTGTGGCTGACAAGGTCGTCGGGATCGTCGGAGCCGGCATCGTCGGCCTGGCGGTCGGCCGGGAGATCACCCGCCGCTATCCGGGCATCCGGGTTGTGGTGCTGGAGAAGGAGGACCGCGTCGCCGCGCACCAGACCGGGCACAACTCGGGCGTCGTGCACGCGGGTATCTACTACACGCCGGGCAGCCTCAAGGCCCGCCTGTGCGTCCGGGGCGCCGCGATGCTCAAGGAGTACTGCGCCGAGAAGGGCATCGCCTACGACGAGGTCGGCAAGCTGGTCGTGGCGGTCACCGCCGAGGACGTGGCCCGGCTGGACGCGCTGGTCGCCCGGGCCGGCACC
Source organism: Micromonosporaceae bacterium (assembly GCA_019690055.1). Classification (GTDB taxonomy): domain Bacteria; phylum Actinomycetota; class Actinomycetes; order Mycobacteriales; family Micromonosporaceae; genus DATBGZ01. The sequence goes on along the minus strand of JADGGF010000204.1, from coordinate 2,544 downwards.
AACGCGGTGCGGGGCATGCGACGGATCGGCCCCGAGGAGATCCGCGACATCGAGCCGCACGCCACCGGGCTCGCCGCCCTCTACTCGCCCTACACCGCCATCACCGACTTCGCCGCCGTCGCCCGGGCGTACGCGGACGACATCGTGGCCGCCGGGGGCGAGGTACGGCTCCGGTCGCCAGTCACCCGGATCACCTCCGCCGGCTCCCGGTTGGATGTCGTGGCCGGGGGCGAGCGACTGCGGGTGGACCACCTGGTCATCTGCGCGGGCGCCCACTCCGACCGGGTGGCGCGGCTGGCCGGTGACGCCCCGGCCCCCCGGATCGTGCCGTTCCGCGGCGAGTACATGTTTCTCCGCAAGGAGAAGACCCACCTGATCCGCGGGCTCATCTACCCGGTGCCCGACCCGCGCTACCCGTTCCTCGGCGTGCACTTCACCCGTCGGATCACCGGGGACGTCGACGTGGGGCCCAACGCCGTGCTGGCCCTGGCCCGCGACGGCTATCGCTGGTCGAGAATTTCGCTGCGCGACCTGTACACCATCGCCACCTGGCCCGGCATGTGGCGCATGGCCGCCCGGCACTGGCGGACCGGCGTGCGCGAGGTCTATGGCTCTTTATCGAGGACTGCCTACATGCGAGTGGCCAGCCGTTATGTGCCGGCGATCGGGCCGGACGATGTGGTGCCGGGCGGCGCCGGCGTCCGGGCGCAGGCGCTGGATCGCGACGGCAGCCTCGTCGACGACTTCCGCATCCACCACCTCGGTCCGGTGACCGCGGTGCGCAACGCCCCGTCACCGGCGGCGACCTCCAGCCTGGCCATCGCCGAGCACGTCGTCGACGCCATCGGTTCGCTCGGCTGAGCGGCGCCGGGACCAGCGGAGCCACACCTCGGCGATGACGACGTTCACCAGCCATCCCAGCAGTACCGCGACGGCGAACCCCGTCTCCGGTCGGAGGGCGCCCGTCTGTGCTCGAGCCGCAAGGGCCAGCAGCGGGTCCCAGAGGCTGAACGTGATGAAGAACGCCGCGAAGGCGAAGCTGCGCAGCATCCACTCGCGGTGGCGGGCGACCCGGCGTGCCCGGATGTGCCAGTAGGCAATGCCCGTGGTGGCCAGCCACAGCGCCGCTTCGCCGAGAAAGGCCGCCTTGGCCCAGCCGCCGACGTCGAAGGCGGCGATCACGGGGAGGCTCAGCACGCTGGTCACGATGGCGGCGACGACGTAGGTGATGCCGAGCCCGCGGTGCCACCGACGCTGGCTCGGTCGAGGTGGCGTGGCGAGCAGGCCGAGCTGCACGGATGCGGCGAACAGGGCCACGGCCCCGGTGACGGCGTGGACCACGAACAGCGGCGGCGCGGCGCGGGCCGGTTGCGGTTCGGTCAATCCGGCCACCGCCGCCCCGGTCTGGCCGGCGATGGCGAGGGCGAACAGCGCGTAGAACCCGCTGACCCCGACCAACAACCACCCCAGCCCACGCCGCCAGGAAATTCGGTGCTCGCTCCGCTCGCTCGGGCCTCGGGCCCCGGATGCGTGGCCGGAAATACTCGCAGGTTCCGCTCCGACAACCGGCGCCGAGTTCTTCCGTATGCTCATGGCGCCCAACGGTCGCAGTTCAAGCCGACTTGAAGTCAAGCCGGGCCACGCCCCGCCCGTGGGCGTCGGGCCAGAATTTCGGCCTCGGGCCAGAATTGCCGGGTGGATCTGATCAGCATTGGTGAGGCGGCGCGGCGGCTCGGGCTGAACACGTCGGCGCTGCGCTACTACGAGGAGCGCGGGCTGGTCCGCGCGGTCGCCCGGCGCGGCGGCAAGCGCATGTACGACACCGACCAGCTGCGCCGTCTGGTGCTGGTCCAGATCATGCAGCAGCTCGGGATCCCGCTCGACGCGGCCGCCGCCGTCCTGGACGAGAGCAGCGACGCGTGGCGGGAGCACCTGGCACTGCAGATCCGGCGCCTGGACGACCTCATCGCGCGGGCCAGCCTCGCCCGCGACTTCCTCAGCAGGGCGCGCAACTGCCGCGCCGACCATCCAGTCGCGCAGTGCCCGAAGCTGGTCGGCATCATCGACCGCCGCCTCGCGGGGGTGAGCTTCGAGCAGCTCGTCCGCGAGCACGCGGCGCCGGTGAGCCGGGCCGGAGGCTCAGACCGAGGCGGCCGGACGCGGTGAGGGAAACCGGCGGGTTGGTACCCGGGCAGCGTTGGCGATAGATAAATAGCGATCAATCGGGGTGACACCCGCGAAGGCGCCAAGGAATTGCTGAGTCTCCTCCGGCCGACGGGCGACCGCCGTGAGGAACGCCCGCGTGAGCCGGCTCGGCCGGCGGAATCGGGTGTGCCCGACGGTGAAGTCGAACATCGGCCGAAGTCGGGCGTCGCGGTGCCGGTGGTGGTCGGCGAGCGCGGCCGACAGCGGGCGGGCGCCGCCGAGCCCGGCGATGACGGCCGCGGCGGGCCGGTCGGCGTCGCACCGATCACCAACGACGCCGTCGCCCGCCACACCTGGCCCCCGCGCCGGGTGCCCTGCACGCCGCGCACGGTCCCGTCG
>JADGGF010000203.1 GCA_019690055.1 Micromonosporaceae bacterium | reverse complement strand
CCCCACTTTCCCGTAGGCGTACTCACTCCGCAGAGACCTCCCCACCGAGACGTCTTCGGTACGGCGAAGGATGAGGTCGGCTCGTTGGCGTGGGAGAGCTGACGATCAGCGTGACCGGCGGGCGAGCCAGAGGGCGAAGACAATGAGGGCCGCCGCACCGACCCCCACGCCGAGGCGGGCGCCGTACAGGGACAGGGTCTCCTGGTACACGGTGACGCCGATGACGACGCCGACGATCGGATCAACGAGGACGATCGTGGTCAGCGGCGCGGCGATCCGGCCGTTCTGGAAGGCGTTCTGGTTGAGAATCAGCGCGACCAGGCCACCGACCATCAGGGCGTAGACGTGCCAGTTGGCCAACACAACCCCCAGGCCGCCTTCGAGCTGGACCGTGATCGTCTTCAGCAACGACACGTCGAAGCCGTACAGCAGACCGGTGCCGATCCCGAGCACGATGCCGCGAGGGGCGTCCGTGAGTCGCCGGGCCAGGAGCAGACACGAGGCGAAGAGCACGGGAACGGCGACGATGACCGGCAACCAGTCGACGACCGGCGCCTCGGACACACCCGACTGAGGATCGGCGGCCGCGAGGAAAGCGGCCAGACCCACCACGCCCAGGGCGACCACGACGAAGTCCCGCCGCTGCGGCCGTTGCCGATTGAAGGCCGCCGACAACGGAACCGCGAGGAAGACACCGGCCAGCAAGAGCGGCTCGATGAGGGCGAGGGCGCCGGTACGCAGCGCCAACGCCTGCAGCACGACGCCGCCCGCGGCCGGCATCAGGCCGAGTACCCACCGCGGTCGGCGCAGCAGATGGAGGATGAGCCGCGGATCCAACGTACGGGTGGGCTTCTCCAGCTTCGTCGTGCTCTGCTCCATGGCCGAGCCGACCGCGAAGAGCACGGCCGCGGCCAGGCCGAGCAGGATCGCTGTGAGACTCACCGGCTACCCCGGTCAACGGGGAAGGTCCTGCTCGAACCAGATGATGCTGAGACGACCAGGCAGGACGCCCCGCAGGGTCGTCCGGGTCTCGACGTGCTGATGCCGCACCCCAGCCACCCGTACGGTGAGGTCGGCGTCCGTCTGTGCTCCCCCAATGGACTCCCGGTCGTCGCCTTTCACGTCACGATGCCGGCCCTGACGACCAGCACCGACACTGGCGGCGAGGCCAGCGCCTCACCGGGGGCTCCCAGGCACAATGGTAGGGAACAACCCACCGCGGCGTGGCGGTTTCCGGGCCCGATGGGCGGCCACGGGGCGGACCTGGCCGCCCATCCGAGTAGCCGACCCCGGCAACACGACCCGGGCCTACGTCTCCGCCGTGCGCGGCTCGGGCGGAAGGTCGCGCAGCGCCATCCGATAGTTGTCCGCGATGACCGGGCTCTGGGCGATCGCGTCCAGCAGGGTGACCAAGGCGTGACACATCCGCCTGGCGATGACGGTCTCCCGCTGGCCTGCGTATCCGCGGTGGTCCTGTGCCTGAGTGAGCAGGGCGACATCGCTCTCGATGGTTCGCCACGGCCCAACGATCTGCGGGTTCTCATGGCAGTCGAAGGCGGTCACGATACGGGGCATGACGAGACTGGTGAAGCGGCCGACTCGGCGCAGCAGAGTGCGCCATTCGTCCGCCTGCACGTCGGTCAGCTGGCCTACGCGAGGGCCGCGGGATCGGATGTCGTCGGCGACCTGCTTGAGTCCGATGAGAGGGTCGGTTCGCATCGAGTCGGCGTCCCCGAAGCGGGGCTCCCCGACCAACGACCTGACCGCGTTCGCGATCCTCGTCGCGCCATGGGCGGCGTCCTGGAGGGATCGCGCCATCTCCACGCTCCACTGTTTGACCCGGGCCCGCCGGATCACCGCGTTGAGAGCAACGACCGCGACCAGGGCGCTCGTCGAGAATCCGGTCACCCCGGACAGCAGGTCGGACAGGTACGGGTGGTTCTGCAGCCAGTCCCCCCGAAAGAACTCGAGCCACAATCCGACGCCGAACGACACGACCGCCATCAGCGCGAGAACCAGGATGACACTGCGCGGGGCTTTTGCCAGATTCATCCGGCTGACCTCCAGGGAACGCCCGAACCACGTCAAGGAGGGACCGTACGTCTGCCGCCCAACGACGTCCACGCACCCCGTCGCTCACCCCGACGTCCCGCCCCAGGCGCCCTCGGAACCGGGCGCGCGGCCCTACCTGGCCGAGGCACGAGACGCGGCAGGCCGTCCACGCTGTTCGTACACGCGTACGAGCCGTAGGCCGGTCGCGCCACCCGCGGGGACGCTGGCCAACCCGTTTGCGGTGGGCCGGGTCCCCCCTGCTATGCTCACCCTCCGTAGCCAATCGGGCGGGACGTGGCGCAGCTTGGTAGCGCACTTGACTGGGGGTCAAGGGGTCGTCGGTTCAAATCCGGCCGTCCCGACAGAGTTTTCGCAGGTCAGAGGCCATTTCTAAAGTGGGGCCGAACGCCTGAGGTCGATCTTTGACCGTCGTTTGACCGTGGGACCTGCCACCACGGGGCGGCATCCGACGGTCTTGTCCGCCATCCCAAGCAAGATCCACTGTCCAGACTTGGGCTCCGTCTGAACCCGGTCCGCCCGGCTGGTCACCGCCCGCCGTTCAGGAGCTCCAGCAGTGCGGAGGTCGGACCAGGTACCGGCGGCCCACCCGCACGAGCCGGACCGGGAACTCGTTCGACGTACATCTATCCAGCTGGCACAGGCTGCTCCGCTCCGCCCGCGAGGGGTGTCGGCCAGCCCTGGCGTACGCGCGTGACGAACCACACCATGATCGGCGGAGGCCTCGGAAGCCCGCCGTGGACGAAACCGGCCGCGCGGAAGCAGGAAGGCCGCGGTGCTCTTCCAACGTCGGTCCCCGGAAGCACGTGACGTCCTTCCGACATCACTCTGGGAAGGACGCGGCGTTCTTCCACGCCGGGCTCTGGAAGGACGCAGCCTTCTTCCACGAGCGGCTCTGGAAGAGCGTGCCGCCCTTCCAAGAGGTCGGTTTGGAACGGGGGCGGGAAGGGGCAGCCGAGCGTGGCCGGGCGCCGGAGCAAGAACCCGTAAGCCTCGCCAACCGCAGGAAGGCCGGCTCGGCCGGGCTCCTCCAAACTTTATTCCTGTCGATACAACACGTGCCGTGACCTGCGGAGTCGCGCCGGCTCGCCACGGCCGTGCCCATTGCACTTATGCCTGCTCGGCCCCGCCGGCCGCAGCGTTCGGCCAGTAAGCCCGACCATGGAGGAACCTGGAACGCGCCCACGTCTATCGGCATGCGCTGATGGAAGGAACCGTTCCGGAAGGACCAATCCGCCCTGGAAGGACTGTGGAAGAGCGGTCCGGCTGGCGCGTGGAAGAGGCCGTGGAAGGGTGACGACCACGACGGTCGGGAAGGTCCAGGGCCGGCACCGCACGCAACATGCCCTGCCGGCCAAGTTCCGGTGCGGGCCTGAACCTTGCGGGTCGGCTCATCCCCTCCGGGCTGGCGGGATCGTATTCCCGCCGGCGGTGGGGCCAAGGGCGCCCTCCGGGCGTCGCTGACGCGATCGGCTGCCGCCGACCCTTGACCCCACCGCCGGCTGGGAAATCTATTGGCGGCCACGAGGCGATGCCCGCCGAACGGGACGAGCGCCTGGTCGCCGTCGCCTGTGCTCGCCGCCGGCGCGGTTGCGGTCCGTCCTCACTGGGCGCCTTCGGCGCCGGCCGCATCTCCAGCGGCGCGGGCGGTGCTCGCCGCCGCCGGTCCGGGCCGCTGGACTGTCATCCGCCGACGCGCAGCGCCGACACCGCCGACCAACCCGATCTGGCGCCGCAGTCAACCGCGCTCGCCGCAGGATTCCAGCTCCACCAACTCGCCCTCCCGATGCCGTAGGCCGTGGCGATCGAACCGACACGGCGCTGGGTGGGCTAGGGCCGATCGTCCACTTCGGACTTGACCAACGTCAGCAGCAAGATGTAGCAAGTGGCACACGATCATGCACGGCCGGGCGCGGTCATGCCGATCGAGAGCCTGCAGCGCTCGGATCGCGCGGAACCGGAGCGCATCCATGCTCCGTGGCCTGCCACGCATCCATGCGGTGATCAAACGCCGCGTATGTGCGGTCGAGCCAACTTCGATCCTTTCCGCCGCCGCATCCTCGCCCCATGCCTGACCCACCCACTCGCGGAATCGATGCCGGCGCCAGTTACTTGATCGCCGGCACCTGCCGCCCGACGATGTCGCCGGCATGCTCGCCGCCTGCGCGTGGGCGTTTCGGGACGTGGGATGCCGACCGGTCTTTCGACCCAGAAGGGGCAGAACGAAGGGATGGGGTCCCATCAGTGCTTGACGGGCACCTTGAGTTCGGCGAGCAGGTCACGCACCCGTCGCTCGATCTCGTCCCGGATCGGGCGGACCTCGTCGAGGGTCTTGCCGGCGGGGTCGTCGAGTTGCCAGTCCAGGTAGCGCTTGCCGGGGAAGAATGGGCACGCGTCGCCGCATCCCATGGTGACCACGACGTCGGCGGCGTGGACGACCTCGTCGGTCCACGGTTTCGGGTATTCCTTGCTGATGTCGATACCTCGCTCGGCCATCGCCGCGACGACGGTCGGGTTGATCTCAGCGGCCGGTTCCCGTCCACCGGACCAGCCGATGATACTGTCCCCGCCGAGGTGAGTGAGGAAGCCCAGGGCCATCTGGCTGCGCCCGGCGTTGTGTACGCAGAGGAAGAGGACGGTCGGCCGGCCGTCGTCAGCCCGACCCCCGACGCGGGCCTGGGCGGTCGGGTCCTGCTGGCCGAACCGCCCTATCGATGTACGGTCCCGCATTCTGCTGCGCTCGAGGTCAACGGCGGCCCTGGTCGTCTCAGGCGGTGCTAAATGGCGAGGAGCGCGGCGAGCTGACGCAGGTTCTCCACGACGGGCCGGTAGTACACCCAAGTGCCGCGGCGCTCGCCCTCGATGAGGCCGGCTTCGCGCAGGGTCTTGAGGTGGTGGGAGATCGTGGGGCCGGTGACGTCGAAGTCGTCGCCGGTGAGGTCACAGACGCAGATCTCACCCTCGGGTGCGGAGGTGATCCGGGACAGCAGGCGCAGCCGGATCGGGTCGCCAAGGGCTTTGAACATCCGGGCCAGGTCGGTGGCCTGCGCGGCGTCGAGGGCGGCCTCGGCGATGGGCGGGCAGCAGACCTGGTCGGCCGGAGTGTCTAGAACCACCAGCTGTTTCGACATGACTCTAGCTTGACAGGCCTCGAATCAGGGTGCAAGCTGCATGCGCCGGCTGATTAGATAGTCATCTAGACAGGAGGTCGAGCGTGTTCGGCAGGTTACGTCGGCGTCGCGCTGCGGCGAGCGGGGTGGAGTTCTGCGATTCGTGTGGCCAGGTGTGCACGGCCCGGTGCCGGGCCACAGCGCGCCTCGAGCGGACCCGGGTGGAGATGCTCTACCGGGCGAGGCCGCTGATCTGACCGGGAAACGTCAGCCACAACGATCCGACACCGAAGGAGTGAGCACCATGAGCACGGACACCATTCGTACCGGCGGGTTCTCTGGGGACCCGGCTGAGGCTTTGAATCCGCCCGCGCCGACGGGTGGCTGCTGCGGCGCACCCGCATCGGCTGCGCCTGTGGCGGCAGCGGCCAGCACCTGTTGCGGCACCGTCGCCGAGGCGCAAGCCGAGGGCGGTTGCTGCGGTGCGGCGTCCAAGCAGGAGGCCGTCCCGTCGGGTGCGGGGTGCTGCGGGTGACCTCGATGGTCGTCGGGCCGGCGCCACGAGGCGTCGGCCCTGACGTCGCCCGGATGCAGGACGTGGTGCATCGCCTGGCTAGCGAGGATTTCGCCGGTCGGCGGGTCGGCAGCACCGGAGGTTGGGCGGCGGTGTTTTGGCTGGCCGATCAGCTGCGGGCGGCCGGAGCCGATGTGGAGTTGGACGAGTTCACAGTGGACGGTGTCGTTAGGGAAGTCTATTCGACACCGCAGCTGGTGTTCACCACCAACGATGGCGCGGCTCGGTCGCTAGTGTTCCGGCGCGAGTTCTGCGAGCATCTGGCGTCGGCCGACCTGCCGCAGCCGCGCACCGGTCGGCTGGCCACCCTTGGCGACAACGACCTCGCCAACGCATGGGTGATGATCGATGGATTCCCGACTACACAAGCGGCTGGGGCCAGCTTGGCTGGCGCGGCCGGGGTCCTGGTTGCGCGCGGCACCGATGCCGCCGGCTGGATGCCGAAGATGATCGCCGGACCGGCCGCCACCGGCGTCGCTGTGCTGGCCGTGCGGACCGACCTCCATGAGCAGATGCGGGCCGTGGTTGGGCGGGCGACGGTCACCGCCTCGGTACCTCTCCGCACGGTCGATGTGACTGGCGCGAATGTCGTGGCGACGTTCCGACCGCTCCGGCCGGCCCGGCTCAACGTGCTGCTGACCGCGCACTTCGACGGGGTCGGCGACGATCCCGGCCTGCGGTTCCCGGCCGCCTGTGACAACGCCTCTGGGGTCGCGGCCGTCATGGAGGCCGCACGCGTCTTGCACGGGACGCTGCCACCCCACGTCGGGCTGACAGCGGCGTTCTTGGACGCCGAGGAGGCCGGCGCGTACGGCGCCGCACACCTCGCGCCGTCCATCCCGGACGGTACGGTCGTGATCAACCTCGACGGTGCAGCGCAGCTCGCGGACGCGGCCCACGTCGAGGCCGGCGGCCCCGCCCGGACGCTGCTGACCGCGCTCGACCAAGCGGGCCGTCAGGTCGGCGTGCCGCTGCAGGCCCACGCCATGCCGTCGGACAATCGACGCTTCGCCGCGGCCGGGCTGGCGGCCGTCGGCATCGGGATGGGCATGCCCGGCTACCAGACCCCGGCCGAGACCCCGGACCGGGTCTCCCCCGAAACCCTTGACCTGGCGGCCCGCCTGATCATCGCCACCGTCGCAAACCTCGCCGCGCCCTGATACAAGTTGCGGCGGCCGGGCCGGTCATCTAGCATCATCGTCAATCGGCGATGAACGATGATGGGATGTTGGTGTGAAGCTTCTCGATCGGGCGGTCGCAGCCGAGTACGCCTCGTGGTTCCGGGCGCTCGCTGACCCGTCGCGGGTCCAGCTGGTTGAGCTGCTGGCCCGGCGAGGCGAGCCGATGAGTGTCGGGGAGATCGTGGCGGCGATGGGCTTGGCGCAGTCGACCGTCTCCCAGCACTTGAAGATCCTGGCCGAGGTGAGGTTCGTCCTGGTGGAAGCGGTGGGCAACTCGCGCCGGTATCGCATTAACGCCAACTGTGTCTCATGCTTCCCGAGCGCAGCTGACGTCGTGATGGGCAAGCCCACACCGACCAGTCCGGCGGAGTGCCCATGACTCCGTTCGGCCTGCGGATCCGGGCCATGACCGCGGCCGACGGGCCCGCAGTCCTAGCGATCTACCAGGCCGGGCTCGACGGCGGCCAAGCCAGCTTCGAGACCACCGCTCCAGCATGGGACGCGTTCGACCGGGCCAAGCTGCCCGACCATCGTTGGGTGGCCGTTCTCGACGGGGCGGTGGTCGGCTGGGTCGCGGTGTCGGCCGTGTCGGCCCGGCCGGTGTACGCCGGCGTGGTCGAGAATTCGGTATATGCCGATCCCCTTGTCCAGGGTTGCGGCGTGGGCTCGGCCCTTCTGCGCGCGCTTGTCGAGTCGACCGAGGCGGCCGGGATCTGGACCATCCAGTCCGGCATATCCCCGACCAACACGGCAAGCCTCCGCCTCCACGAGAAGGCCGGATTCCGCGTGGTCGGTACAAGGGAGAAGATCGGGCGGCATCCCTTCGACGGCTGGCG